>JBGTBZ010000148.1:0-1676 GCA_041749155.1 Phycisphaerae bacterium | reverse complement strand
CCGCACACCGCCCGGAGGGCGCGCGACCGTAGCCGTGGGCCTCAGCCCACGGTCAGCGACGCCCCGCGCACACCGCCCGGAGGGCGGACGAAGAAGGCACTCCTATTTGAACACGTCGTTCGGATCGAACTCGATCCCGTGCCGTCGGAGCAGCTCGAGGAATTCGGCCTTGAAGTCGAAGCGCTTGTGATGCTCCTTCTGCTCGCCGATGTACGCCTCGACCTCCGGAAGGATGGACTTGCTGACGGTGAATCCGCCGTACCCGTCCTGCCAGGCGAAATGCGAAAGGTCGGGGAAGGTCTCGTGAATCCAGGCGCTCGAGCGGCTCTTGATGTGCCGCAGCAGGTCGGAGTGCGACAGGTCGTTGCGGTAGCGCACCAGCGCGTGCACGTGATCGGGCATGCCGTTGATGATGATCGGCGTGCATCGCAGATCGCGGATGATCCCGCCGAGGAACGGGTAGAGACGCGCTTCTAGCTCCGGCGAGATCAGCTCCTGGCGGTGCTTGGTGCTGAAGACGGCGTGGTAGAAGTTCTGGGTGTAGGCATTGGGCATGACGCGTCCGCCCTCCGGGCGGGTTTCCTTTGGGCGAGCTTACCGTGGGCCGAAGCCCACGGCTACGATCACGCGCCCTGGCGGGCGGATGCCCACGGGCCCCGCCTCAGCCTCCCTGCCCGCCACGCCTCTTTAGATGCGCCCGGCGATGGCTGCGACCGCGCCAACCATTGCCGCGCGCCCTCGCCACAACCGTTGGCGCCCTCGCCACAACCGTGTCCATGCACCCCACAATCGTGGCCATGCCCGCCACCATCGTGGCCATGCCCACCAGGATCGTTCGGACCGCGCCGGCCACGGCCGCGCCCGCCCCGCGGCGTCTGTTCAACCCTTGACAGCGCATTGGGAAAACCCCCTGTGGTGATGGGCAAGCCGGCTCCGCAACCCCTTCCCCGCACTCGACTTGCGCCCCGCTCCCCCGGAAACCCACGGCATGCTATCTTGCGCGTCGGTCAGGATAATCAGAGGTTATCCGGCCGGAGCAACCGTGCAGGGGACACTTCTTCTCGCCATCCTCACTGTGAAGAGCAGTTACGTCGGCGAGGTGGAGCGCCTGCTCGACGGACCGGATGACGTGCCGGACACCCTGCAATGGTGGATTGGCGAGCAGACGTGGCGGATTCGGACCTACGCGCTCGACCACGACATCCACACCCACTCGGTGGCGCGCACGGGTGCCGAGGTGCTCGAGCTCGCGAAGCAGAACAACGCGAAGCACCACGCGGAGGTGACGGCGGCTCAGCACGTCCTGCACTTCCGAGATTGCGCGGACCCGGATGATGTCGCGACGGTGCTGGGTGCCGCGGGGCTCGATAACCGGCTGGAAGTGGCCGCCGGTCGGTTCGCCTTCTGGAAACCCGACGAGGCGCGGTACCGAACGCAGTTCACGCCGAAGTAGCGCGGCACGGCCGGCCGACTAACCCGCCAATGCACCGGACCGGGCCGGCGGTGTAGTTTCTGTCGATCGAATGCGGCTCGGCGCTGGCCCAGCCGGTGATCGGCCCTACGTTATTCGGCTCGCCCCCCCGCTTGCCCCGCGCGGCGTTTCCTGCATGCTGGGGGACCATGTCAGAGCCGGCGCTGGAAGATTCCTCCGACCAACCCATGCCGCGGGCCGGGCC
>JBGTBZ010000147.1:0-3342 GCA_041749155.1 Phycisphaerae bacterium | reverse complement strand
AGGTCTCGATTGCCGACCTCGGGCCGGCTCAGACGCCATTCGTCCGCCCGTTGCGCGTCAGCGAGACGGGCCGGCTGACCCTGCCCGACCTCCAGCAGCAGGTCGTCGTCGCCGGAAAGACCGAGACCGAGGCCGTACAGGCCATCATCGACGCCTACATCGCCGAGGGCGTCTTCATCGAGGCGCCGCCGGTTTCCCTGATCGTTGTCGATCCCGCCAGCAAGGTTTTCAACATCAACGGTGCCGTCCAGCGGCCCGGGCGCTACACGCTGGGAACCACGAGCTACCGCATGTACGACGCCCTGACGCAGGCCGGCGGGGCAGTTGATGCCGATGTCGTCAGCGAGTTCGCCTTCATCATCCGCACGACGCGCGATCGAACGACCGGACCAACCCAGAATCAGCAGAATCAGCGAGATCCGCTGGATCCCAACTCCCGCCTCACCCCCCAGGATGACCCCAGGGACTGGCCGTTCGACGATCCAGCCTTCGCCAGCGTCGCCCAGGGTGGACAGCCGCAGCAGCCCCGCGACTTCGAGTTCCAGGCCCCGCCGCGGCCCACCGACACCGAGATCATCCGAGTCCCCTTGCGCGAGTTGCTGCGGGGCCAGCTTCAGTACAACGTGGTCATCCGGGCCGAGGACACCATCATCGTCCCGCCGCCCATCACCGGCGTGTATTTCGTGGGCGGGAATGTCACCGCCCCGGGCGTATACCTGATCACGCCGGGCAACGAGGTGACCATCAAGCAGGCGATCGTGGCCGCCCGCATGCTCAACGAGCTGGCGATGCCCAACCGCACCCAGTTCATCCGCCGCGTGGACAACCAGGATGTCTTCATCCGGGTTGACCTGGCAAAGATCTTTACGGGCGAGGAGCCGGACATCTTCCTCCAGCCTGAGGACCAGATCCTGGTCGGCAGCAACGCCTTCGCCCCGTTCCTGGCGGCCTTCCGGAACGCTTTCCGAGTCACCTACGGCTTCGGCTTCCTCTACGACCGCAACTTCGCCTACGACCGTGACGCCCGGTTCGGCTTCTAGGCCGCCCGTCCACACACTCCAGACCCCACCGAAACTGCGGGCCCCTGCCGGGGGCCCGCAGTTTTTCCTTATGGGAGCCGCATGGATTGGCCGGAATCCGGGTTTATGCTTTTGTCTTGGTTCCCGCGAACGGCCAGAATAGCCTGCCGTATTGACTCATCTGCCGGGTCGCCTCTTCCGGTGGCGACGGGGAGAGCATTCCGTTTGAGCAGCCCGTCCACCATCTCGACCTCCGCGCCCGCGTTGCCGGATAACCCCGGCAAAGTGCTGGGTTTACGGCCGGCCACATGGCTCCAGATCAGCCTTATCGCGGTACTGTTTGCACTGCTCTTCTGGCCCAACCTCAGACGTCTCTGGCTCAAGACCAACCCCATCAACGGTGCGGAATGGGGGGATTGGTCGCATTCCCTGCTTGTCCCGGTCATCGGGCTGGCCTACCTCTGGCTCCGTCGCCAGGAACTGCTTGAGGCGCCGGTGCGACCCCTGCTAATGGACGACTGGTCCCGCCGCCGTTGGCTGGGGGCCCTGGTGACGCTCGGAGCGGGCATGGCGGGGTGGCTGCTCTTCTCGTTCGGTCCCGGGCCCGCGCTGGTCGGGTCCACGCTGGCCGGTTATGCCGGGCCGATGTGCCTGGGCATGGCGGTTCTCGGCGTGCTGGCCCTGGTCTTCGACTGGGGCATCGGCACGATCCTGGCGGGCCTGCTGCTGATGGGCTACGGCATCTATCCCGGCCGCAACGATTATCTGAAGGACATGGGGATGATCATGACGCTGTTCGGCGTCGTGCTGACGCTGACCGGCTGGGGGGTGATGCGGATCGCGTGGTTCCCGATCGTCTACCTGGTCTGTGCCATCCCCTGGCCGGGCCTGGTCTACACGAAGATCGCAATACCCCTCCAATACCTCGCCGCGAAGGTGGCGGTCATCGTCTTGAACATCGCGCAGGTGGATGCGATGGTGGAAGGGACGCGAATCGTCATCGAGAAGGCGGGCGGGGCCCAGCGGGTGCTGAACGTCGCCGAGGCCTGCGCCGGAATGCGGTCGCTGATGACCTTCATCACGCTTGGCGCCGCGATGGCCTTCCTGTCGCTGTCGCGGCCGATGTGGCAGAAGCTGATCATGGTCGCCTCGGCGGTGCCGATCGCCATTTTCTGCAACGTGATGCGCGTCAGCGGCCAGGGGCTGCTGGATGTCTACGTGACCGAGCAGGCCAGCGAGGGCTTCGCCCACCAGTTCGCGGGCATGGTCATGCTCATTCCGGCCCTGTTCCTGCTCATCGGCGTCGGCTGGGTGCTGGACCAATTGGTCGTCGAGGAGTCGGATGAGCCCGCCGCGGCCCCCGCGGCGCCGCGAGCGGCTTTTGGCCCTGGCGAGGGGGAGGCATGATGGCCCGCCGACGCCTGATCGCCATGCTCACTGTCTGCGGCCTGCTTCTGCTTGCCGCGGTCGGCCTCAACGCCAGCGTCATGGCCCTGAAGCTGAGCTTCCGCAAGGAAGCGGTCGACCTGCGGCGCCCGGTGACCAGCATCCCCAGCCAGGTCGGTCCTTGGGTGCAGGTGTCGCTGGACCGGCCGTTCCCGAAGGAGACGGAGGATGCCCTGGCGACCAGGGAATACATCCAGCGCATTTACGTTGACACGAGAAAGGCCGATCCGACGGTCCTGGCGCGCTGGAGCGAAGCCGCGGTAAAGTCCGAGGAGCTGCATGCCGAGCTCCAGCGCGACGTGGCCGGCCGGGACCCGCTGGGGGTTGTGGTGCTGCACGTGGCCTATTACACGGGGGCGGTCGATACAGTGCCCCACATCCCCGACCGCTGCATGGTTGCCGGCGGCTTCGACCCGGTCGGCCGGCGCGAGGTCATGCTGGACCTGGGCGAGCGGGAGATGCGCACGAGCTTCGTGCAGTTCGAGGAGCGGCTGGTGCAGGGTCCGCCGGTGACCCTGAGCGTGGCGTATTTCTTCCAGGTGAACGGCGATTACGAGTACGACGCCATTACTGGCGTCCGCAAGCGGCTTCAGGATCTGCGGGAGCGATACGCTTACTTCGCGAAGATCGAGTTGATGACCCAGGCGCGGGATCGCACGCCGGAGCAGTCGCAGGCGGCGATGGCGGATTTCCTGGCCCACGCGCTGCCGGCGATCGAAGGGGTGCTGCCCGACTGGGAGCAGGTGACGGCCGGTGAGGACTAAGTTCTGGCGACTGCCGGTGTTCGGGGTGAGTTGAAACGTACTGCCGAAGGGTTACATGGCACGCAAACGTCTGAACGTCAAGTTCCTGGTGGTCCTGGTGAGCATCGCCGGCT
>JBGTBZ010000146.1:0-3497 GCA_041749155.1 Phycisphaerae bacterium | reverse complement strand
CGGTCATCGCCGTCGCAGCCGGACATCGCCAGGGCCAGCCCGGCGCAGATGACAAGGGCGGCACGTCGCATCAAAGTCGTGAGATTCATGGGGTTACGTCTCCGTTTGCCTGCTTGTTAATCCACTTTAACGGCATCCAGCCCGACAAAATGCTTCGCCCCGGTCGCCCGCGGGTGAGAGCCCACCAGTTCGATCCGCAGTGTCAGCGAACCGTCCGCGGCCTCGAAAGTGCCAACCTCGATCGGGCCGGTCGGCTCCACCTTCGC
Source organism: Phycisphaerae bacterium (assembly GCA_041749155.1). Taxonomy (GTDB): domain Bacteria; phylum Planctomycetota; class Phycisphaerae; order Tepidisphaerales; family Tepidisphaeraceae; genus JAEZED01. The sequence goes on along the minus strand of JBGTBZ010000146.1, from coordinate 3,231 downwards.
GGCGTGCAGGTCGATGGGCTCGCCCACCGGCTTGCCGTTGATGTGCAACTGCACGATGCCGTAGTCCGGGGCGCGCGTCAGCCACGCCGTCAGCGTCCGCCGGCCGGCGGGGATCGCGGGGAGCTTCAAATCTACCCACTGCCCGGCCTCGGTGGCGCGGATCCACAGGTGCTTGCCGTTGCTCCACTGGCCCTCGAACGCCCCGAACATCATCTGCTGCCCGACCGGAAATTCATCGCTCTTGCCGGCGATCTCCAGCGTCTCGGCCTCGGCGACCCCCTCCAGGCGGTGCATCTCGGGGAGGGTCGGGATCGCCAGATCCATCTCCTCCTCCGCGGCGGGGCCGACGGCCCGGGCGCCGGGGCGGGCGTACCAGTAGGTCGTGACGGCGTACGACACCTTGACGTCCTGCCAGTGCCAGATCTCCATGTCCAGCTGGAAGCGGTTGTTGAACGGGATGGCATCCAGCGAGCGGACGCGCGTGTTGGTGGTGTGCCCGAAGTTGTCCGGACCGTCGCACCGCGGCTGCGCGTGGAAGGGGGCCTTGAACAGGTCCGGCCAGCACCAGGCGTAGCCGTAGTAGTCCTCCGTGCCCGTGCCGACGTGCGAGGGGAACTCTTCGCCGTCGATGTACACCTTCTCATCCCCCTCGCCCCACCAGACAGGCGTCGGATTCGCCACCGCCAGCGTGTCGCCGACGAAGACGCCCTGGCCCTCGACCGTCAGGTAGTTGAAGTCCTGCCGCGGCTGGGTGGGGATGTCGCGCTGCTGGCGGAAGTTGGCGTGGAAGTACATGGAGTTCTCGTCCCACTGCCACTTGCCGGCATCCGCGCTGATCGACAGTTCGACGTGCTGGTCGCCATGGTTGGTAACGCGGAATCTCATGGACTCGCGGAAGGGCATGACCCACCGGCTCGTCAGCGTCGCTTCGCCGTCAGCCACTTCCACCTTACGGTACCAGCCCTGGTAGGAATTGAAGCCGACGCCGCTGCCGAAGAAGTCGCCCAGCGGCGCATGGATCCGCCGCTCCCCGTCCGCGAACCCCTCGAGCACCAGAGAGCGCGAAAGGGCATCCGCAGCCTCGGGCCCGTCGAGTGACACTGTCACGCTAAGCTCGTACACCGCCGCCGGGCCTTCCTCAAGCTCAGCCTCGACCGAATCGCCAGGCGCCAGCGGACTGGCCATGCTGCCCGTGGATTGCCCCACCAGCCCCGGCCAGCGTACGACGTCCGGCCACCTCCCAAGCTGCTGCTGGCCCTCATCTATCAGGGTCCGGTGCCGGTCAAGATCACCCTTAGCGAACGACTGGATCTGGGCACCCTCGGCAAACTCCCGGTAGTTGATGATGTAATAAACTCGGTTCCCCGGGTCCCCATCCAGAGTCACCAGGCAACGCTTCGCGTACGGAATAGGCAGGTACAGGTTGTGCCCGCGCGACCGCTGCGCCGAGAGCGGCGACGCCACCGGGCCGCTGCCGTTGGTCAACTTCTCAAAGTTCTCCTCGATCACCGGCTCATCGCTGCCGTCGAGATACACCCGCAGCGTGCCGCCCAGCATCGGGTTGGCGGACCAGATGCGCACGATCGCGCCGGGACCCTGTGCATCCATCAGCACCTTCTCCGTCCGGCCGTTGCGCTCTTCGGTGCGCAAGTACTTGCCGTAGTCGGCGTTGGCGAACCACCCCTCGTCGCTCATGTCCGGGCTTGGCCGTGGATTCTCCAGGTCCCCCTGCGCCGTCCGGCGGTCCCAACTGCTGAACTGACCCATCCGGTACTCCGCCGCCGGCCAGCGGGCGATGGCGGTGCGGTCGGTCATCTCCCTGAGCAACGACTCGAACGTGATCGTGGATTCCTGACCGGCAAAGGCGTTTGGCGGCAGGATGACCGGGACGACGGCGGCGACCAGGACGAGGCAAAGGGTGCGAGAAAGCATTGGCAGGGCTCCATATCCACGGACCATCAGCGGGCGCAGGATACCCGGATTTCCGCCGCCACGCACCGCCATCCCGGACGGCGGGCGCGAAAAAGCGGCTGCCGCCGTGGAAGGCGGCAGCCGCATGGTTCATGGGAGCCCCGCTTACTGCTGAGACGCGGCCTGCTGGCGCTCCAGGAGCTGCTTAACCTCCGCCGGCGGCTCGAACCGGTCGGCCGGGTGCTCCACGTTCACCTCGATCTTATCGAGCGTGACGACGTATTCAGCGCCCCCGCCCATGGTCACGATGCGGTGCGGCTGCTTGAGCTTTGCATCTTCGCCGATGGGGCGGTAGTCCTCGAGATAGTTCTCGAACTTCACGTCGCCCATCGGCGTTTCCTGCGTGGAGGCGGTCTTGAGCTGGAGCCCGCTGTCCACCGCGTACCACGTGTCGATGGTGTTTCCGCCGCCCTTGGGGGTGAAGACGACGTGGTAGGCCTTCTGACCCTTCACATCCTCAATGCCCTTGACTTCCATCTTTTCGTAGTGCTCCTCGGGCTTGAGAACGGCCTGGAGGTCGGCATCGCGGGTGAGCGACTTCATCTCCTCGCCCTCGAGCAGGCGCGGACCCTGCATCGGGTCAGTCCGCCAGCCTGATTTGCCGTTGAGGCCAGTCTGGATCTGGCCCATCCCCGGGAGATCTATCAGCGCAAGGAACTTGTCGGGCTGCTCCTGGAAAAGTTCGAACTTCCCCTCCATCTGCATCGCGGGCATGGAAAACTTCCCCGCGGCATGCTGCGTCTTGAGGGCCCGATAGGCCTCGGCGCCGCCGGTGGCTTCGACGTACTTCTTCAGAATCTCCTCTGCGCTGGGCAGGTTGTCCTGGGAGACATCCTGCGCCTGTGCGTCGGCCGGACGACGCGCCTGCCCCTCCTGAGCCAGCACGGGGAGCGTGAACATGGCGGCCGCAACAAAAGCGGCGCTTAGGGCGGAAAGGCCAAAGAAGGATCGGGGGGTGGCGTGACTGGGCATGGCTGCAATCCTCAAGGTTTTTTCAGGCTTGAAAGGCTATTCCGGCTCGTCCGCAGCGGCGGCGATCTGCTCGGTAACCCAACGCGCTGCCGCGGACAGCATGGGATCCTGACCCGACAGCAGCAAGGCGCGATTGTAGGGCACCTGTTCGTCAGGCAAGACCCCGCCGCCCTCGAGTCGTTGGTCACCCGCCGTCGCGTAGTCGGCGAAGACGAAGAGGAATCCATCCCCGTTGGGAAGGCGGGTGAACTGTGCGGGCAATGCCTCGCCGGCCGTCGCCGTGCCGAA
>JBGTBZ010000145.1:0-3836 GCA_041749155.1 Phycisphaerae bacterium | reverse complement strand
GCCGCATGCCGTAGTGGGCCATGGCGTGGAGATTGGCAATCGAAGCGTCCTGCACGCCGGGGTGGTCATCGGCGATGGGGTGAGAATCGGCGACGATTGCGAGCTTCTGCCGGGCGTGGTGGTGGGCGACCGCTGCAGGCTGGGGCACCGGGTAATCCTGCATGCTAATGTGGTCATCGGCGCCGACGGTTTTGGATACCGCTGGGATGGCCGGCAACACGCGAAATTGGCACATATCGGCGTCGTCATCATCGAGGATGACGTGGAAATTGGGGCCTGCACCTGCGTCGACCGGGCCAAGGTCAACGAAACCCGAATCGGCAGCGGCACCAAGATCGACAACCTCGTTCAGGTCGGCCACAACGTGCGGATCGGCCGCAACTGCGTCATCTGCGCCAACACGTCGATCGGCGGCTCCTCGGTCCTGGAGGATGGCGTGATCGTCGCCGGGGCGGTTGGAATTGCGGATCACACGACCATGCGGGCCGGTTCCCGCGCCGGGGGCATGGCAGGCGTCCACGGGGAGATCCCGGCGGGCTCGACCGTGGCGGGGAGCCCATGCTCGCCGCAGCGGGAGTACCGGCGGGAGAGCGCTGCGCTCAAGCGGCTTCCGGAGCTTCTGAAGACGGTCCGAGGCTTGGCCGAGCGGGTGGCGGAGCTTGAGCGGAAGCAGCAGCCTTAAGGTGGAAAAGAAGGCAGAAGCAGCCCATGGGCTGCTTCTGCCTCGTAAGGGTGGCCAACGGGACTCGAACCCGCGACCTCCGCGACCACAACGCGGCGCTCTAACCAACTGAGCTATGGCCACCAGCGTGAAGAGCCGGCCTGCAAGGCTCGCCAGAAGCCCCTCAGCGGCCCTGGACGGCGCCCTGGCCGGTCCGCGGCGGAGTATTGGGGTCCGCCAAAGTCGTGTCAACCGATTCAGACGGACTGGACGCCGCAGTAAGACGCCGCCGGGAGGCGGGTGGGTCGCTGCAATTCCAAGGATTTAGGTGACTTCCCAGCGGGAAAGTGCCAGAATAGTATTGGAGTCGGGCCAGCGCCGCGCGGACCCAGCGGAGGAAGGATCGTGCGCGAGAGCACGGCAGCGCCCCGGCCTGCGACGGAAAGTCGCGCCTGTTCGCATTAACTTGACAGGCGGTTATGCTGTTTTTACCGTCCCCACCACGTAAAGGTTGCGCACGGTCCGGAACTTGCACTGCACAACCCCAGCCGCGCCCTGCGGCCCAGGGGCACGCCAGAACCCGCCAGTTGTGAAGGTTAAACGCATATCGACCGGGAAAGTTGCACGGCTCCTTAGCGAGCGGCGGACGGTGGTGTTGTGCCTCCCGTCCCGCGGGAACGGAGAAAGCGCGGCTTGGGTAAGTACTGGTCCAGCCCACTGAACAAGCGTTGACCCCGGGGGCGCAACCCCCTGCGCCAGCTCAGATCGGATGCCATGTCCGCCCTGCCTCAGTCACCATTCCCGACGACCACTGCTGGAACCGCCCGGAGCGGGTCTTCCGCCCAGCCACTGATTCGGCCGGTCGCCGACGATTCTGAAACCAGCGACACCGGCGTCAACCGCGCCGGCGACACCAGCCGCACCGATTCCAAGGCCGACACCCAGGCCGCCTTCCGCACAGATAAGGTCGACACAGAGCTGGGCCGGGCCGTCGTCGAGCTGGGGCTGGTCACCGCCGACGAGCTGGAGCATTGCCGCGAGCAGCTCAAGCAGGGGTCGGACCCGAACCAGCGCTCCCTGACGGATGTGCTGGTCGGCAACGAGCTTCTGACCCTCGAGCAGGCCCAGCGCCTCCGCAAGCGCATCGAGCAGCGCAAGGCCACCCAGATCCCTGGCTATCAGCTTCTCGGCAAGGTCGGCAAGGGCGCCATGGCCACCGTTTACAAGGCCAAGCAGGTCTCCCTCGACCGCACCGTCGCGGTGAAAGTTTTGCCCCGCCGCTCCAGCGACGATCCCGAGTTCGTCTCCCGCTTCTACAAGGAAGGCCAGGCCGCGGCCCGGCTGGCTCATAACAACATCGTGCAGGCGATCGACGTCGGCTCCACCTCCGACGGGCATCACTACTTCGTGATGGAGTACATCGAGGGCAAGACGCTCTACGACATCATGCAGCCTCCGCCGGTTGGCGAGGGGCGGAATTTCAGCGAGGCAGAGGCCTTGGACATCTGCATCCAGATGGCAGACGCCCTCGCTCACGCCCACAAGCGCGGCCTGATCCACCGCGACGTCAAGCCCAAGAACATCATTCTCATGCCCGGCGGGCGAGCCAAGCTCACCGACCTGGGCCTGGCGCGCGATGCCTCCGACAAGCAGGCCGCCGAGAGCGAGGCCGGCAAGGCCTACGGCACTCCTTACTACATCTCCCCCGAGCAGATCCGCGGAGAGGTCGATATCGATCACCGGGCGGACATCTACTCCCTCGGGGCAACGCTCTACCATTGCATCACGGGTCGCCCTCCCTTCGATGGCGACACTCCCTCCGCCGTGATGCACAAGCATCTGAAGGAGCCCCTGGTTCCGCCGGACCACGTGAACCAGGCCCTGGGGGCCGGAATCAGCGAAATCTGCGAGCTTTCGATGGCCAAGGACCGGTCGGAGCGCTACCAGAAGATGACCGACATGCTGGAGGACCTGAAGCTGGTGGCCGCTGGCGAGGCCCCCGTGCATGCCCGCCGCACCATCGACTTTGGCACGCTCGCCCAGCTCGAGCGGGCCCAGCGCGACACCGGGTCCCACACCGTCGATTACGACCCCTCCACCGCCGGGCCGGGCGTCTTCGAAAGCCCCGCCTTCATCGGCACCCTCATCGTCGCCGCCGCCAGCGTTCTGGTGAACATCATCCTGCTGCTGGTGATGATCTCCGGGTGACATGGGAGGGCACGCGGGGGCCCTCTCAGGCTTGCGCCGTAACATTCCGGCATGAGCGACAAGCCGCACCTGGCATGGATCGGGACTGGGATCATGGGCCTGCCGATGGCGGGGCATTTGATCCGCGCCGGGTATCCGCTGACGGTTCACAACCGCACGGTGGATCGCGCCCGCCCCCTGCTCGACGCCGGTGCAAAGCTCGCCGGCACGCCCCGGCAGGCGGCGGCGGAGGCGGATGTAGTCCTTATCTGTGTGACCGACACGCCCGACGTCGAGGCGGTGCTTTTCGGCGACGATGGCCTGGAACGCGCCGCCCGCCAGCGCCCAGGGTTGGTCATCGTCGATCACTCCACCATCTCCCCCACCGCCACGCAGGCATTCGCGAAGCGCCTGGCGGAGCACGGCGCCGCCCTGATCGATGCCCCGGTCTCCGGTGGGGACACCGGGGCCAGGAACGGCACGCTGTCGATCATGTGCGGCGGGGATGCGAGATTCTTCAGCGAGGGGGAGAGGGGGAGAGAGGGAGAGGGGGAGAAGCCCGGAGCGTCGCACTCCCCCACTCCCCCTCTTCTGCCCCCGATCCTGCAGGCGTACGGCAAGACGATCACCCACTGCGGCGGACCCGGCGCCGGGCAACTGACGAAGCTGATGAACCAGATCCTCGTGAGCGTGACGAACATGGCGGTTGCGGAGGCGGTGACCTTCGCCGAGACCGCGGGCCTGGACCCTGAGGCGACGCTTGCGGCGGTCGGCGGCGGGGCCGCGGGGTCATGGCAGCTTGCGAACCTGGGCCCGAAGATGTTCGCGGGCGACTACGCCCCCGGCTTCATGATCGACCTCCAGCAGAAGGACCTGCGCCTGGTGCTGGAATACGCCCGCCAGAAGCGCCTGCCACTGCTGGCGACGTCGCTGGTGCATCAGCTCCTCTGCGCCGCCCAGGCCAGCGGCCGCGGGCGCGAGGGGACGC
>JBGTBZ010000144.1:0-2810 GCA_041749155.1 Phycisphaerae bacterium | reverse complement strand
GGGCGTTCTGAACCTCGGCGCGGGCCGTATCGTCGCCAGCCAGCGCCGCCAGCCGCTCCAGCAGGCGGTCGCCGCCCATGAACTCCTGGTCCACGCCCCAGATCTGCCACCCCTGATCGAGGGCGACGGCGAAAAGCTCGCGCTCCTCGCGCCAGTTCAGGAAGCCGGTGGTGAACGGGTGCCTCTCGTGCACCGCCCGCAGCGCCGCCTCCCCGCCGTCGCGGGCCTCGGCGACCAGCATCTGAGTCGTGATCGGGCCAAGCTCGAGGGCCAGGACGTCATATCCACTCGGAGCGAGGGCCGGGAGAAGTGCGGCGGTCAGGGCGGGCGTCTCGGCGTTGCCGTGGCTCTCGCCGATCACCAGGAACTCGGCCTCGCCGGCGGCATCGACCAGGAACGCTCCCCCGTCCCCCTCAAGCCTGCCCTCGCCCAGGCCCAGCGGTCGCATGACCCTGAGCAGCTCCTGGGCAAGTCGCTCCTGCGGCGTCGGCTGCTGCCCCGCCATCGCGAGGGAGCCAAGGCAACACAGGCCCAGAATCATAGCGGTGCGCAGGCAGTACGAATGTGACATGCAGCCCTCCGAGGCAACGGCGGAATCAAAGCGGCGGCGAGGAAGGACGTCGCAGGGACTGTCCTCCGGTGCGTCACTTCTCGACCGCATATCCCTTCTCGGTCCATCCGCGGAATCCGCCGTCCATCGACTTCAAGTTCGTGTAGCCCATCTTCTGGAGGCTTTCGGCCACGAGGGCGCTGCGGTATCCGCCGCCGCAGTAGAGCACAAGTTCGGTGGCGGTGTCGGGGAATCGCTTCTCGATATCCCGCTCGATGATGCCCCGGCCCATATGAATCGCCCCGGGCAGGTGCCCGGCGGCATATTCGCTCTCCTCGCGCACGTCTACGAGGTTGAACTTCTCGCCACGGTCGATGCGCGGCTTGACGTCGTCGGCGGTGATGTTGTGGACCCGGGCCTTTGCGGCTTCGGCAAGCTTCAGAAATCGCGGCGAATGCTGCACTTCGGTCTCCTGACTCCTAACTTCCAACTTCTCCGCCAAACGCCTGCTCCTCGAAAGTCTGCTTGTGCTCGTCCGGCGCGTCGATGATCTGCACATCCCCCTCCACCGGCTCGATCAGGACCCGCTTCTGGCGGATCAGCTCCAGCAGCGCCAGGAACACCCCGATCATCTCGCTTCGCCCCGCCCGCCCCAGCATCAGGGCCCGGAAGCTCACCCGCCGCTCGCGCCCGACGCGATCGGCGATGTCCGCCACGTGCAGGTCGATCGGCGTGTCGTCGTACGTGACCTCGTGCGAAACAGGCCCCCGCCGGCCGACGTCTGCCATCAACTGCTCGAACAGGCTCAAAAGGTCCCAGGCGTGCAGCTCTTCCAGGTCCAGCGGGGGGAGCTCCTCCCCCTCCTCCCCCTCGCCCTTAGGCAGGCGGACGCGGCCGGGCACGCGGGGGAAGCGCTGCTGGTGCTCCTCCCGCCGCGCCTCGAGGCGATCGGCGGAGTCCTTGATCCGCTTGTATTCGAGAAGCTGGCGGATCAGCTCGAACCGTGGATCGGCCTCCTGCTCCTCCGGCGGCATCTCGACCGGCTCGGCCTCCTGCCGCGGGAGCAGCTGGTTGCTCTTGATCTCCAGCAGGGTCGCCGCGACGACGAGGAAGTCGCCGACGGTATCGATATCGACCCCCTCCCCCTCCCCCCGCGCCGCCAACTCGCGCAGGACCTCGACGTGCTTCACGTAGCTGTCGGTTATTTTTGCGAGTGAGACGTCGCAGACGTCCAGCTCATGCCGCTTGATCAGGTGCAGCAGCAGGTCCAGCGGCCCGTCGAAGATGTCCAGGGAAACGCGGTAGTCCACGGCGTGCCATTGTGGGCGCCCAGGGGCCCTTTGTCACCTGAGGCGCTGGTGCAGCGACGCCGATCTCGCGGCACGGGGCGGGATCGTCAATAATGCGCCCGTGCCAGAGCCCCGCCCGTCCCTGCTCGATTTCGCCCGCCATGTCATCGCGGAGGAGTCCGCCGCCGTGGGGCGGATGGGGTCCGCCATTGATGAGCACTTCGAGAAGGCCGTCCGGCTCATCCTCGACTGCCGCGGGGCGGTCGTTACGAGTGGGGTGGGGAAGGCGGGGCACGTCGCCCGAAAAACCTCCGCCACCCTCGCCAGCACCGGCACGCCGAGCCACTTCCTTTCCCCCGCGGATGCCGTGCACGGCGACCTGGGCAGCGTCCGCAACGGCGATGTCCTGCTGCTGTTCTCCGCCAGCGGCGAGAGCGAGGAGATCGTCCGGCTTCTGGGCATCCTGCGGCGACTGAGCCACCCGATGATCGCCGTCACCGCCACGCGCGAGAGCAGCCTGGGCCGGCATGCGGATGCCACGATCGCCATCGGGCGCATCGAGGAGGCCTGTCCGCTGGGTCTGGCGCCCACGTGCAGCACGACCGCCATGCTTGCGGTGGGGGATGCTCTGGCCCTTTCCGTGATGCGGGAGCGGAACTTCACGGCGGACGACTTTGCCCTGTATCACCCGGCGGGTCAGCTTGGGCGGAAGCTGATGCGGGTGCACGAGGCGATGACGTTCCGCGCCGGGGAGAACCTGCCCCTGGCCCAGGAGGACCACACCGTCGGCGAGATTCTCAAGGAAGTCAGCAGGATCACCCGCAGGCCGGGCGCCGTGGTCATCGTGGACGCCGCCGGCCTGCTCGCGGGCATTTTCTCCGACGGCGACCTGCGACGGCTGATCGTGGCGGACGGCGACAGGGCCCTGTCGCGGCGGATCGGGGACGTGATGACCCGCAATCCCAAGCGAA
>JBGTBZ010000143.1:0-1618 GCA_041749155.1 Phycisphaerae bacterium | reverse complement strand
GGCGCTTCCCCGTTTCCTTCACCGCCGCGGCCCGCGACGCCGGCCGTTCCGGTACGTAGCTTTGCCAGTGCACGCTGCACGCGCTCCGCCGTGACGTCGGCGATGGTCTCAAATCCCGCGACAGCGGCGAGCCTGCGGATCCTTCCGGCGGTTAGCTTCGCGTGGCTGTCGACTCTGCCGGCATCCTGGAGCGCCTTCTCGTACGCCTTCACGTGGAAGAGCAGGCCCGCGGCAGCGGAGAGACGCCGCAGGTCGATGATGCCCCAGCTGGCGAGCTTGCCGCGCGTCTTCGACGGCAGCTCATCGGTCCACCTGGTGAGCTCCGGCGGGAGCTCGTCGCCGGCGGCGCGCCTTGCGACCAGCCGTTCAAGCTTCCGCTCCATCTCCGCGCTCGCCTTGCGGTCGGGATACCCGGAGAGGCGGCGCGAAATGAGATTGTGATCGCTGAACTGGACGGTGAACCGGCGGGCGGTGCGCTCCTGCCCGCCAACTCGGTACGTGCGGCGATAGACGCTCATCTTGTGATCATCCTCCTGTTGAGTGGCTCAGGATACTCGCCACCACCGCCCGCGCCGATCACAGGGTCAACTCAGCAGCCGGTTTGCCCCCAGATGTCCCGGAGCCATGCCCGGACCCGTTCCTGCTCTTCCGCGAGGATGGTCAGGCCCTGCTGCTTGGCATAAGCCTCCAGTTCAGCCGCGATCGTCGCCCATGGGCCCTCGGCCATCGCTTGCAGGTGAACCCAGGCTACCGGAGCATGGGTCCGCAGGAGCTCGCGGAGCGGAATGCCAGCCAGTTCCTGGCAGACGTCTTCGGCAGCCTCGATTTTGATTCGCAGATTGACGTAGGACCATGAGAGCCGCATCAAGCCGATGTCCCGCATCTTCCGCCCGCTCGACACCATCGCCTTTTCAACCTCCGGCTGGCGGGTATGCATCTCTTCCAGGAGCTGCGCCTGTTCCTCGAGTCCCGGAGGATCGCCCGCGCCGCCAGCTGCCTTCCATCCCATCCGCATGCCCTCGATTCGGCTCGCCCACGCCGCGTGCAGGATGTCGCCTGAAGCGAATCTCGCGAAGAACTCAACGCCGGCCACCTGGGCCATCAGCTGATTGGTCACCTCGGTCAGGGCTGCACCCACAGCCACAGCAAAGAACCGCTCTCGCGATCCGAGCTGGCTGCGGTGCCGAAAGACCACTTCCGACGTGACGGACGGCAACGGCGGTCCAAGCGAAACTGCGGCTAGATCTGTCATCGTGGTTCTCCAAGGTGGGCGGCGGAGCGGCCTTCATCGAGGACCTCTGCGATCGCATGCTGGAGCACCCGGCAGCGGCGAGGGTCGCGCCGCTCATGCAGCGACCTGATCTCTGGAGGCAGGCGGTCAATCGCTCGGCTTGTCAGCTCATCGAGCTCCTCGCCGCTCCAATTGCCGCCGTCGAAGATCTCCTTGATGCGATCCTCGAGCCGCGCCCAATAGCGGTCGAAGCGGACGCGAACGGCCCGCCACTCCTCGCGGCGCAGGCGGCGGCGCCGCATGGAGGGTTTCGGAGGATTGTGTGCGGTCCTAAGCAACGGTCGTCATCGGAGCTGGTGTTGTGAATTCGCCTGCTTTCTGGAGCCG
>JBGTBZ010000142.1:0-10745 GCA_041749155.1 Phycisphaerae bacterium | reverse complement strand
ACGGACTGGGCGACTTCGACCCCGCTTACGCGGCCCATGACCCTGTTGTCGATCGAGACTGTGTCCAGGTGGTCGCCACCGTCGATGCGGATGCGACGGACAAAGGCCATGCTCTGCCACTCGCCGGCATTACCGTTGACGACCCCGCGAACATGGGACCCGTCGCGGTCGAGCTCGACGCGCATCTCATTGGCGGTTTGCAGGGAACCCTGGAGGCGCAGTGCCTGTCCGTCGAAGAAGCTTCCGGCGACGGCGTCGATACTGGCGCTCATGAGGCGGCGTGCCTCGAGGCTCTGGAGCCCCCCGTGCGGCTCGCTGCCGCGGCTGGATTGTCTGCGGTCACGGGCAGAGAGGGGCTGGCTCGCGTTACTGAAATGCCTCGGATTGTTTCTCTGGCGTGTCATACCGGAGAACAACCGATTCACCCGTCGCCGAGGCAAATGGGGAGGTTGACACAAAATGGGGGGGACGGGAGGTCATTGCAGGGATTGCCGGACCTGAGGCCGCTGAGCCCGGCTCAGGCGTGCACTTATCTGACGATGCTGCGGCTGGGCCACTTATCGGAACGGCGCACAAAAGCGCCCGCGCCGGGCGCCCGGGGGTTTCCAAAGGAGTTTGAGGGGCGTCAGTTGGTCACGGCCCCAACGGTGCGGCCGTCGCTGTCGGGCCGCCACTTTCCGTAGAAGTCGACCATGACACCGGGGACGCGTGTGCCCGCAGTTGCGGCAACGCTGCCGGAGGCCGGCTTGAAGCTGCTGTCGATCGACACATCGCTGAACTTATCGCTGCTGACCTGCGGCAGCGCCAGCCACTCGTTCTTGTCGAGATAGCCGGAGTTCTCCGTGCCGGTGCCGACCCACATGAGTCCGCCGGCCCAGTTCAGCCAGTCCGCATCGGCCCAGACGTTGTTGTTGATCTTGCTGAAGCCGTTGAGATTGTTGGCGTCCACGCGCACGACGGCGGTCTCCATCGGCCCGGCGTAGAGCTTGGGGGCGTAGTAGAGGTTGTTGCTGACGATCATGCCGCTGGTTCCGGCCCAGACCCGCATGAACTGGCCCCAGTCGTTGTAGTTGAGGCCGGTGTTGTTAACGATGCGAACGTTCTTGCTGGTGCGGTTGTAGGAGGAGTTGTACCCCTGCACCGCGAACGCCAGCTCGATGTTGCTGTGGATGATGTTGTTGCGGACCTCGATCTCCTCGGCGCCGTGCTCGATGTGGAAGGGGCCGTTGAAGCGGTTGCCTTCAAAGACGGCGTGCTTGAAGCGGGAGCCGGTGTCGTGCAGCCCGTCGCCGCCGCCCAGGGGGCCGACGCCGCTTGGGCCCTTCGTGACGTTGTGCGCCACGTAGGCGTAGCTGCCCTTCTGGATGTTGATCACACCCTTGGCATAGTCGTAGGGGTCGCCCACGCCGCGGCGGTCGAGGTTGGTGAAGTTGTTGTGGCTGACGTTGATCCGCGCGCCGTTGCCGACACGGACGATGTGCTCGCGCGTGGAGTTGGGGACGGTGTTGTCCATCAGCGTCCAGTCGCTGCCCTCGATCCAGGCGAAGTAGCGACGCAGGGTCGTTTCCGTCGGGACGCGGTTCTGGAGCACCAGCACGGCCTTGGGGACAGCGTTGCCGGCCACAGCGTCGCCGACGTGGCGGAACTCGTTGTTGTAGATCGTCACGTTCGTGCCGGCCGGCTGAACGGCATGGGGCATGTTCGTGGCGTCGGTGTCGCTGCCGTAAGGCGTGTCGAACGTCAGGTCGCGGACCGTGATGTTGCTCGTGCCGTAGCCGAGCAGGAAGTAAGCCTTGGTGTCGTAGCGGCCGCGAGTCCACCAGATGACGGGATTGCCGCCAGAGCCGTAGGCGCCGATGACGACGTTGGGGCGGTCAATCGACTGCGTAGCGGCCAAGTCATGGCGCTGTCCTCGCTGCAGCAGGATCTCGACGTTGCCGTTGTTGGCCCGCATGAGGTCCACCGCGCGAGGGATCGTGCGGACCGGGCTCGTGGAGGTACCCGAGTTGCTGTCGCTGCCTGAGGGGCTGACGTAGATCTTCTTACGCGTGTTGCTGGCGACGTTGACGGTCACCGTCGCGTCGTCGAAGCCGCGATCCTGGTTCCAGACCTTCAGGCGGATGGTGTAGGTGCCGGGGCTCTCGTACAGGTGGGCGGCGTTCCAGCCGACCATCGTGTTACGCTTGCCGTTGGGATCGCCGAAGTCCCACTCCATACGAGCCGTGTCCATGTCGCCCACGCCGAAGGCGGTCGAAAGGGCGTTCACGTGCACCGCCATACCGGACATGATGTTCAGGGAACTTGCCGCGCTGATCTTGGCGTCAGGCTTGACGGCCGATCCACCGCCTCCGGAGTCGCCGCCACCGCCGCCACCGTCGGTGCTGCCGCCGGAGATCACGAAGTTGTCAACGGCGCCGTAAGTGGCGTTGGTTCCGCCGTGGAAGTTGATCTCGACGCTCTTGAGCCCGGTCCAACCCAGCGAGAGCTTCTTAAAACTCTTGCTGCTGAAGCTGTAAGTGGTCTTTGTGCTGGTACCGTTGCTGAAGTAGCCGGTGACGGTGGCGTCGCCCGCCTCGCCCCAGCGCCCGGCGCCGTAGTCGAAGCTGGCCAGGTCGAAGGTGCTGCCGTCGCTCTTTTTCACGACGAGCTTCTGGCCCCAGTTTTCGCTCTGAAGCACCTTGCTGGAGAAGCCCTGGCTGGTGCCATGGACCTGCATGTTGTACTGGGTGGTTCCGCCGGTGCCGTTCAGGCTGGCGAAGCTCAGGCCCGATGGGTCCTTGTACGTGCTGCTGCCGAGGTTGCCGACATTCAGGTTTTCGAAGTTGGCGGTACCCGATGTTCCGCCGCCACCCCCGCCGCTGCCGCTGCCGAAGACGAAGTTGTCCACTGCGCCGTAGGCGGAGTTGGTTCCGCCGCGGAAGTTGATTTCGACGCGCTTCAGGGCGGTCCAGTTGGTTGACAGCTTCTTCATGCTCCGGCTGCTGAAGCTGTAGACCATGCTGCTGGTGGAGCCGTTGCCGAAGAAGGCGGTGACGGTGGCGTCGCCGGCCTCTCCCCAGCGGCCAGCGCCGTAGTCGAAGCTGGCAAGGTCGAAGGTGGCGCCGTCATTGCGGCTCACGACGATCTTGCGGTCCCAGTTGTGCGTCGAGATGACCTTGCTGGTGTATCCCTGCGAAGTGCCGTAGACGTAGAGGTCGCCCTGGCTAGTCCCACCGCCGCCGGGGAGGTTCAAGAACTTGTAACCCGCGGCGTCGACGTAGCCGGCGCTGCCGAGATTGCCGACGGCGAGGCTCTCGAAGGTGGTTGTGGTGCTGAGAAGCTGCCGCCTCTCAAGCGGCTCGAAGATCGCCGTGTCGCTGACACGGTCAGAAGGGGGAATCGCCTGTTCGTTCGAACGGACGCGGGATTGGGAAATACTGCGGCCGCGCTTGCTGCGTCGGGCGGCAATCCGTTCGTTACGAGGTGCGTTGGACATCGTCTTCCTGTCTCCTCGAGGGGGGTCCAGTGGTGAGGCAGCTGGAGCTGCCGACGGGGTAAAGTGAGTTTGCTTCGCTACTCGTGTGGGTTGAGTGACTCGCGGTCGCGGCCGTGCGTCAGGGCGTCAGGCGAACGCGTCTTGGTTGCAACGAACACAAACGAAAAAGGGTGTTTCATGTGCGGGCTTCTGTATTTCGGCCCGTGGTCGGCACGACTTTTGTTACCTCTGGATGGAGCACCGCGGGGCGTGGGTTTCCTTTGGGCGGGCTCTTACACCCTTGGCAGCACGACGTCATCCTGGACGTCAGCGTTCTTGTGCGCCTTGTCTCGAGCGAATGTGCGCGAGAGCCGCGCTGGTCGCGGCCAAGGCGAGGAACCAAGTCGGGTTGTACGGATTCAGATTCCCAGGCTGTCGGAAGGCCCCGCCCGAACACCTGTGTCTGCGTCGCAGCTTCAGAAAGCTGGCCCGCAGGCGAGGGCGGATTGGACTTACGGTGCGGTCGATAGCGACCGACACGGCGGAAGCTGCCCTTGATCGCGTATGATTCAGCGTTCGAGAGCGGCAGCTGCCGAGCATCCTTGCCATCGTGCGGCAGGCCCTTCCGTGGCATGCCTCGTGATTCAGAGTCTCCTGTGGACCGGGGGGTTGAGGCTTCTATCACCGGAAGCAGCAGCTTCCAGCCCGTCAATGTGTGTTCGCCGCGTGGGAAGCGGCGGGTGGGATTCCTTCCCGTACCAGTTCGCCAGTCACCGGGATCGAAGTCCGCGGCTGGAACCCGCTCTATCGGACCTGCTGCTGGTGCGTCATAAGGCAAACCAGCGGGCGAAGTCCAGTTTTCAGACCTGTCGGCGGTACGCACTGATCAACGCTGGGTGCGCAACCGCAGGTTCCCACTACCGAATCGGGTTCCGCCGCGAGCCCCGGTGCCGCCGAGAGGTCGGCACCTTGCTGGGGGGCTTGTTCCGGCAAAGCCCGTGATCATCCCACGACACCCTGACCTACCCGTCTCGCACAACGGACCGACCAAGGGGGCAGGCGGCCAGCGAAAGCGATAGGTGCTCTCGCTGGATTCCCACCACCCCGCCGGACACCAGTACGTTGGGGCGGGTTAGTCAAGAATTGCGGAAAAACCGGGGCTCTCGGGCACTTTCACCTATTCGTATCTCTGCATATGAAACCAACACGTGGCAGGAGCATGAGTTATGGCTTCTGCGAGCCGCGCCGCCGCGTGGTGAAATTCTGACCGGGTGGGAGCCAAATTGGCCGCGGGGCCATGCGGGACCTTGAACCCCCGGCTCGGGGCGGATCATTTGGGGGGTGAATGGGCCGTGCAGGACTTGAACCTGCGACATCCTGCTTGTAAGGCAGGCGCTCTGGCCAACTGAGCTAACGGCCCGGTTCTGTAGGGTACGCCGCCGCCCCCGCCCCGGCTCGGCGGATTCCGCGGTTGTGCCCCGGGGGCCGGTCGCTACTATCCCCGCCGATGCAGGTGATCAGGTTCGCGGAGAAGGCTAGCGGCGAAATCCTGACAGGCGTCCGGCGGGACGTGGGGTCGGCGGAGGTTTTGAGCGGAGAATTGCCGAATCTTGCTCCGACCGGTCAGGTGGTGGAGGTCGGGCCGCTCCTGGCGCCGGTGATTCCCGCCGATATCCTGTGCATCGGCCTTAACTACCGCGCGCACGCCGAGGAGCAGAAGTCGGCCATTCCGAAGAACCCAATGCTCTTCATCAAGAGCGGCAACTCGCTGGCGGACCCGGACGAGCCGGTGCCCCTGCCGTCCAATAGCCAGCAGGTGGATTACGAGGCGGAGCTAGTGGTGGTGATGGGTCGCGACGCCAAGCACGTGAGACGGGCGGAGGCCCTGGAATACGTCTACGGGTACACGATCGCCAACGACGTTTCGGCCCGCGACTGGCAGAAGGACAAGGATCTGAACGGCGGGCAATTTGCCCGTGGCAAGAGCTTTGATCGGTTCTGCCCGATCGGCCCGGCGATTGTAACGGCGGACGAAGTCCCGAACCCGAACGATCTGACGATCAGTCTGAAGCTGAACGGCCGGACAATGCAGGAGAGCTCGACGCGGGACATGATTTTCGACGTGCCTGCGATCATCGAGTCGCTCAGCAGCACGATGACGATCCGCGCGGGCAGCATTATCCTGACGGGCACCCCGGCCGGCGTCGGCATGGCGCGCACCCCGCCCGTGTTCCTGAAACCCGGGGACGTCACAGAGATCCAGATCCAGCGTCTCGGCCGCCTGGTCACCCGCTTCACCGCCGAGTGAGCCAGATATTCCATGATTGAGCTATCCGAACCCCTGCGCATCGGCTTCATCGGCGTCGGAAGCGTCGTGTCGCACTTTTACATGCCTGCGCTGCTGGAGATCCGTAGCGGACACTCCCAGACGCTCGGCCCCGTGGAGGTCGTTGCCGCCGCGGACGTGAACGAGGCATACCTGGCGCGCATGCGCGACGACTTTGGCGTGAAAGGCATTTACCAAGACTACCACCAGATGCTCGAGAAGCATCCGGAGCTGCATGCGGTAATCGTCGCAACGCCCAACAACCTTCATGCGGTTCCGACCGTCGCGGCGCTGAAGCATGGTTGCAACGTCATGGTCGAGAAGCCGATGGCACGCATCGTGACCGAGTGCGAGCAGATGCTCTCGGCCGCGCAGGACAGCGGCAAGGAGCTTGTCGTCGGCTTCCAGTATCGGTGGCACGCCGCCAGCCGGTTCATCAGGCGACAGGTCGAGGAGGGCGTCCTCGGCGAGATCCTGTACGCCCGGGTGCAGACGCTGCGCCGCCGGGAGATCCCCAATTGGGGCAACTTCGTCGAGAAGAAGGCCACCGGCGGGGGGCCGATGATCGACATGGGCGTGCATTTCCTCGAGCTGGCGCTGTTCCTGATGGGCAGCCACTGGCCAAAACCCGTTGCCGCCAGTGGTTCGACATGGACCTACCTGGGAAATCGGCCGGACGAGACGGAGAACCGCTGGCCGAACTGGAACCACAAGCGCTACGACGTGGAGGACCTGGCGGTGGGCCACGTGCGCTTCGAGAATGGGGCGAGCCTGGTGCTGGAGGCGAGCTTCGCGGCGCACGTCCGCGAGCCGACGCATGATGTTCAGATCTTCGGCACCCGCGGCGGTGCCAGGTGGGGCGGTCCGGAGCTGTACACCGACCGCAATGGCTACATGATGAATGTCGTGCCGGGCTTTCTGGCGCCCACGGACGTCTGGCACGAGAAGATGAAGCACTTCATCGAGGTCTGCCGGGGCATGCGGCGCAACATGAGCAGCGGCGAGGAGGGGCTGGCGGTGCAGAAGATCCTGGAGGGGATCTACGCCGCCGCCGAGGCGCGGCGGGAAGTGGACCTGTAGCCCGGGCTTGAAGCCATCTGGCCGGGTCGTTAAATTCCTGTCGCCGCCTGCCGCAGGCGCCAGGAGTCTAACCATGAAAGAGCAGCAGGGGAGCGGCCAGCGGCCGGCCGGGCGATCGCCCGCGCCGGCAGTTACCACCATCGCCGCGGCACCCGAGAGCGCGGCAACGGTGCCGTCTCTGGCAGTCCGAGGTCAAGTCGCCGGAGCCTGGATCGGTGAATACAGGATCGTGAAAGTCCTGGGCGAGGGGGGGATGGGAACGGTTTACGAGGCGGAGCAGCAGGAGCCCCGCCGGGCCGTGGCCTTGAAAGTGATCCGCGGGGGCCTGCTTTCGCCGCGCCTGCTAAGGCGCTTCCGGCACGAGTCGCAGGTGCTTGGTCGACTGCAGCACCCGGGAATCGCGCCGATCTACGAAGCGGGCACAGTGAAGGATGAGTCGGGGCGGCTCGTCCCGTTCTTCGCGATGGAGTTCGTCCGAGGCGCGACGCTCTCCGAGTATCTGCGTCAGAGAAATCCTGATCTCCGGCAGCGATTGGAGATGCTGGCGAAGGTGGCGGACGCGGTCCACCATGCTCACCTAAGCGGCGTCATTCACCGCGACCTGAAGCCGGCCAACATCCTGGTGGATGACTCGGGCCAGCCAAAGATTCTGGATTTCGGGGTTGCCCGGGCGATCGACAGCGATGTTCAGCAGACGACGATGCAGACGGACGTCGGCCAGTTGATCGGCACGGTTCCGTACATGAGTCCGGAGCAGGTCGGCGGCGATCCCGACGAGCTGGATGCGCGCTCCGACGTCTACGCGCTGGGCGTGGTTGCCTTCGAAGTGCTGGCGGGCCGGCTCCCGTACGATCTGAACCGCCGCCTGCTGCCGGAGGCCGTGCGCATCATTCGCGAGGAGGAGCCCACTCACCTGTCGATGATCGACCGGACGTTCCGCGGCGACATCGAGACGATCATCGCCAAAGCCTTGGAGAAGGATCGGCTCCGCCGTTACCCATCAGCGGAGGCGTTGGCCTCCGACATCAGACGGTTTCTGAGGGATGAGCCGATCACCGCTCGTCCGGCGAGCACCTGGTACCAGGCGTCGAAGTTTGCGCGGCGCAACAAGGGGCTAGTGGCGGGCCTCGCCGCGACGATGGCGGTGCTTGTTCTGGGGCTCGTTGGCACCGGCTACGGCCTGCGCCAGGAGTCGAAGCAGCGCTGGCTGGCCCAGCAGAACGCCCAGGAAGCGTCTGACCAGGCCCAGCGGGCGGCGGCTGAGGCGGTTCGCGCCCAGGCGGCCGAGGCGAAGGCCGACGAAAGGGCCGACGAGCTCGAGCAGGTGGCGCAGTTTCAGGCCAGCCAGCTCTCGGGAATCGACACGGCCCTGATGGGCTCGCGCCTTCGGGAAGCCACGCTCCGGGAGCGGCGGCGGGCCGCGGAGCAGGGCGGCGGTCAAGACGACATTGAAGCAAGTGTTCGCGAACTCGAAAGGGCGCTTGAGGGGGTCAACTTCACGAACGTTGCGCTTGGTTCGCTGGAGGAGAACATCTTCGACCGCGCCCTGGCAGCCATCGACGAGGAGTTTGGGGATCAACCGCTGGTGCAGGCGCGCCTGCTCCAGACCCTGGCGGAGGTGATGCGCAATGTGGGGCTGATCAGTCGCGCCACCGGGCCGCAGGAACGGGCGCTTGCGATCTTCCGCGCCGAAGCGGGAGAGGATGACCCGCTGACCATTCAGGCCACCGGCAGCATGGGCATACTCCTGCGCGTGCAGGGGAAGCTCGCCGAGGCCCAGCCCTTTTACGAGCGGTCGCTGGAAGCCTTCAGAGACGCTTACGGGGCCGATGACCCGAACACGCTCATGGCGGCGCAGAACCTTGCCACGCTGCTGCAGACCCGGGGGGAGCTCGACGAGTCGGAGCGCTACTACCGACAGGCGATCGAGGGGTACCGGCGCGTCGCCGGCGAGGAGGACCCCGGAACCCTCAATGCCATGAACAACTTCGCGGTGCTGCTGAGCGCCACGGGCAGGTTCGCCGAGGCCGAGGCGACTCTGCGTCAGGTCATCAACGTCCTGCGCAGGGTCAAGGGTGAAGATGACCCGGCAACGCTGAAGTCCCTGAGCAACCTGGGCGAAGCCCTTCAGCAGCAGGGGAAGCTCCAGGAGGCCGAGGAGCTGTTCATCGATCTGCTGGAGCGCGAACGGCATGTCCATGGCGATGACCATCCCAGCACCGCCAACGCCGTCGGGTTCCTCGGGCTGATGCTGATGAACCAGGGCCGGCTCGCCGAAGCCGAGACGTACTTCCGCAGCGCAATGGAGAGCAAGCGCCGCGTCCTGGGGCCCGAACACCCTGATACCCTGCTGGCCATCAGCAATGTCAGCGCGCTGCTCCAGATGCAGAACAAGGCCCAGGAGGCCGAGCCACTGGCCCGCGAAGTCCTGGAGATCCGGCGCCGCACGCTCGGGGAGGACCACCCGGCAACGCTTCAGTCGCATCAGAATATGGCCATGATCCTGGGCCGGCAGGGCCGCTATGCGGATGCCGAGGTGTTCGCCCGCCAGGCGTTTGAGGGGCATCTGCGCATTCTGGGGGCTGGACACCCGCACACGCTGATCGCCATGCGGGGGCTTTCCAACCTGCTGGCCGACCTTGAGAGGCCCGATGAGGCCCGTGACCTGGCCATCGAGGCTTATCGCGTTGCCGTCAGCGCGCTGGATGAGACGCACCCTGTCCGCCAGGAAACCATCGTCTCGCTCGGACGGATGCTCACACGGATGTCGTATTTCCCGGAGGCTGAAGCCCGCCTGCTCGAGGCTCACACGCTGCCCGGACAGGACCTCGCTCACACCCTCAAGGTCATAGACGCCCTAGGCGCACTGTACGAGGTATGGGATGCCGCCGAGCCGGCCAAGGGGCACGATCTCAGTGCACGCCAGTGGCGCAGCAGGCTCGCCGAAGCCGGCGCAACCACTTCCCCAGCCGGAGAGTGAGCTGCGCCTTCAGCCGCGTCACATCGTATCGCGGGCAGGCCGCCGGAGTCGCGCCAGATGGGCGAAGCCGCTGGTCAGCCGCAGCGCCGGATTGAAGCGACGGCGGGTCTGGTGGCGGTTGTGCCAGCGGCGCACGATGTTCCATCGCCAGGTGAGCTTGACGGTCGCGAAGCCGATCATGCCGGTGACAGCCCCGATGACGAAGCCGCCGATGAACATCGGATAGAGCTTGGGCAGATCTGTCCAGAGCATCTGCGCCGACAGCGAGAGCCCCTCGATAGGTCCGGCATCCATGGCGCTTCGAACCTGCTGGCGGAGCCCTTGGATGGGCTCGGCCCCGGTCAGCTTCAAGCCGACGTAGTAGCTCAGGAGGAAGCAGGGCACCCATGTCAGCGGGTTGCTGACCCAGGTGAACGCCATCGCCAGCGCCACGTTACCCCGGCCAGCGATCGCCATGGCGACGGCGCCCAGCGTCTGAATGGGCAGGGCGATCCAGGCCCAGAAAAGGCCGCTGCCGATGCCCCAGGCCGTCGAGTGCCGATTCAGGTGCCAGAGCCGCCGGTTCAGCAAGGTTTTGCCAAATACTCGCAGGACGCGGCTTTCCCGCATTTTCTGCTCGCTTGGAACGATCTTGCGGAAGAGACGACGGGCCATGTCGGAGCCGTGCTGCGCGCGAAACCACCTGTCAGTGCATCGGCAGGAATAGGAGGAAACGTTCGCAGACCCGCCGAATCCAGTGCAGCCGCCTCACCATGGGCCGACCTGGCGGACGCTGACCTGCTGCTGCAAATCCCTGGCAAGGTTCGGATCCAGATCTCCGGCGTATGGCGTCGCCGCATTGGCAGCCCCGCACGCCGCCGCCGCCCGGGAGGCCTCTGGCATGGCAGCGCCCTGCAGCAGGGCAA
>JBGTBZ010000141.1:0-4414 GCA_041749155.1 Phycisphaerae bacterium | reverse complement strand
CCGGATCCGGCGCCCCGCTACCGCAGCCTGGGCTCCAAGACCGACATGCCCGCGTATTTCAAGGGCACGATCCTGGAGACCGCCGACGTCCAGGGCATCGATCACAAGGTCATGTCCGGCTACGGCGTCGTGGTCAACCTCGAGAACACCGGCCGCAACGACGGCATCCCCTCCGCGGTGCGTGATCACGTCATGCGCGCGGCGGTCGTTTTCGGAGTCGGCAGCGAACTGACCGGTGGCGCGATGGGCAGCCTGTCGGCGGGTCAGTTTTTGGGGGACCCGCGGAACGCGATTGTGCGGGTGGACGCGTACGTTCCGCCGGGAGCGCGCAGTGGCCAGCGTGTTGATGTCCGGGTTTCTGCGCTGGATACGAATACGACGACGAGCCTGGCGCGTGGCGAGCTCTGGCGCACCGAGCTTCACTCCGGCAACGTCACGCCGCAGAATCCGGGGGAGCGCGTCAACCTGATCGGCCAGGCGCGCGGGCGCCTTTCGGTGAACCCCGTCTACGCCCTCGAGGACCCGATGCAGGTGAAGGAAGATGCCGCGGCCCAGGCGTCGCTGCGGACGGGATATGTCCAGGATGGGGGGCTCTTCCATGGCGACCGACCGATCCTGCTGCGCCTGCGCGAGCCCTCGTGGCGCCTTTCACGGGCAATCGAGCAGCGGATCAACCTGTATTACGGGGCCCCGGTGGCCGCGGCCCAGGATGAGGCGGTTGTTTACCTGACGATGCCGGCCAGCTTCCGTGGCGACTGGCCGCACTTCGTGGGCGTGACCTCAACGCTCTTTTTCTACGGCGTGGACAAGGAATTCGCCATCGAGCGGGCGCGCGAGCTTGTGACGGCTGCGCTGAATCCGGCGACGCCCGTCGAGAACCTGGAGGGCATCAGCTACGCCTTCGAGGCTCTCGGGCCGGTTGCCGTGCCCCTCCTGGTGCCGCTGTTTTCCGATCCGAATCCCGCCGTCGCCTTCTGGGCCGCCCGGGCGGCGGCCTTCAACCAGGAGCAGGCGGCCATCAACACGCTCGTGCAGATCGCCGGTGAGGCGGGCAACCCCTACGCGGTGCGGGCGGCGGAGACGCTGGGCAAGCTCAAGCCCAGCTCGTCGCTGGTGCGCGGGGTGCGGACGTTGCTGGACGCCTCGGCGCCGGAAGTACGGATCGCGGCGTACCGCTCGCTGATCGGCCTGGGCGACTACATCGTCACGGGCGATGACAAGATGCAGATCGGCTCGATCGTCAGCACGCCGATCGGGGAGAAGATGTACGGCAAGCAGTTCTATCTCGATCAGGTGCCCAGCAAGGGGCCCCCGCTCATCTGGGCCAGCCGGACCGGCCCGCCGCGGATCGCCATCATCGGAAACGATCCGGCGCTGAAGGCGCCGATGCTTGCCAGCGGCTTCGGCAACCGCCTTACCATCAGCCTGGAGGGGCCGGCCAACCCGGCCATCCTCTACCATCGACCGGCAAACGACTACAACACCTCGCTGCGCATCCGCCCCAGCGTCATCGAGCTGATCGCGGCCCTGGGAGGGGAGGCACGGGCAGGGACCATTCCCATCCGGCTTTGCTATGGCGATGTGCTGGCGGTGCTCAAGCGGCTGAGCGACGAGGGGAAGATCATCAGCAACGGGCAGCCGGTGGCTCTGATCCTGCAGGAAGCGGGGCTGGACGTGGTGGATGAGGCCCCGATCATCCCGGGCCTGGAGAACATGCAGGCAAGCACCCCGGTCTCGCAAAGTGGCGACTGAACCCGCGGGTGGAAACCCGGCTGCTGGAAGGGCAGGGTGTGGGGCTTGCTCACCGGAACCTGGGTCTGGCTGGGGCTTCGACTGGGGCTTCGGCTAGAATCCTGCCGAACCAGTTGTTAGTCTTTCCATTGCATCTCCCATGGTCATGGAGGACCTTGTGAGCGAATTGAAGTCCCCCAATCGCATCCCGACCGACGTTGAAGACGCCTTGCCCCAGGGCGGCAGGTTGGCCATTTCCAGCCCGGAAGTGGCCCGCCCCTCCGGAGAAGGCCCGCGGCTGCGGCTGCGCAAGCTCATCGTGCACGGCTTCAAGAGCTTTGCCGACAAGACCGAGTTCGTCTTCGACGCCCCCATCGTGGGCGTCGTGGGCCCCAACGGCTGCGGAAAGAGCAATGTGGTCGATGCCGTGAAGTGGGTCCTTGGCGAGCAATCCGCCAAGAGCCTCCGCGGGGAGGCGATGCTGGACGTGATCTTCAACGGGGCGGCCGGGCGGCAACCCGGGAGCTTTGCCGAAGTCACGCTGGTTTTTGACAATCCGGCCGACGCCGAATGCGCCCGGCCGCTGCCCATGGACACCGACGAGGTGGCGGTGGGGCGGCAGCTTCTGCGGGATGGGACCAGCCATTACAAGGTCAACGGCAGCAATGCCCGGCTGAAGGACGTGCGCGATCTGTTCCTGGACACCGGGATCGGCGTCGATGCCTACAGCATCATCGAGCAGGGGCGCGTCTCGGCCATGCTCGAAGCAAGCAGCGCCGAGCGACGCACCATCTTCGAGGAGGTGGCGGGGATCAGCCGCTTCAAGGTCAAGAAGAAGGAAGCCCAACGCAAGCTGGAGCGGGTCGAGCAGAACCTGCTGCGGCTGACGGACATCGTGGAAGAAGTGGAGAAGCGGCTGCGTAGCGTGAAGCTGGCCGCCGGCAAGGCGCGCAACTACCAGGAGCTTTCCGGGCAGCTCGCCGAGCTTCGGCTCAAGTCGGCGATGCACGATTACCACACGCTGACGACGCGGCAGGCAGAGTTGACGAAGCAGCGGGACGATGCCCAGTTCGAGCTGGACGACGTGTCCGTCGCCCTCCAACGGGCCCAGAACGCGCTTGCCGGCAAGCGCCTGGAGGCGGAGGAGGTCGGCGAGGCCCGCAAGCAGGCGGAGTTCCTGCTTGTGCAGACGCAGGGGAAGATCGACCAGGCCCGCCAGCGCCTCGAGTATGCCGATCAACAGCTCCAGCAGGTTGCCCAGCAGGAGCAGAACCTCCGTAGCGAACAGGAAGAGGCCACCCGCCTGGCCGCGGAGAACACCGCGGCCCTGGACCAGGACACGCGGGCACTCGAGCAGGCAACCGCGGAGCTGGAGGCGGCCTCGGGTGTCATCCAGGCGAAGCAGGAAGAGCACCGCGCCGCCCAGATGGAGCAGGCCCAGGTTGCCCGCTCCCTCGAGCAGATCAAGGGAGAGATGCTTCGGGCCATGAACGAACTTGCCTCCGCCGAGCGGCGGCTGAGCAACCTCCAGATCGAGCAGCGGACAATCACCGACCGGACCGCGGGCCTGAAGGAGCGGGGCGAGCGGGTTGCGGCGGAGCTTTCGGCGGCGCGCGAGCGTGCGGCGGAGCTTGAAATGCGGCATTCGGGGCTCCTGGCCGATGCCCAGCGCGAACAGGCGGGCCTCGCCGCCAAACGCCAGGAGGCGGCGGAGCACGGGCAGAGCCTCAGCGAGATCGGCGAGAAGATGGTGGCCGCCCGCGAGCACAAGAGCGGCCTGGTAAGCCGCCAGCGGGTCCTTCAGGACCTGGAGGCCCGCCGCGAGGGGCTGGGCGAGGGCGTCAAGCAGGTCCTGCGCGAGCGCAGCGAGAAGTTCAGCTTCGTCATGGGCCTCGTGGCGGACCTGCTTCAGGTGGACGTCGAGCACGCTGCTGTCATCGAGGCGGCGCTGGATGGGCGGGACCAGTGGCTGATCGCGGACCCATCTGCGGACCTGGGGGCGGCGTCGGAAGCCCTCTCGGCCCTGCCGGGGCGAGTGAACATGCTGCGGCGCTTCGGTCCGACGATCGCTGCTCCAGTCGAACATGAAGGGGATCAAACGTTCGACTCGGCGTCGGAGGAGAGTCGGCCCGGGCAGGATGCCCGTGTTACGAACCAGCCCCTGTTCTCTCCGACGGATATCGCTTCCCTCGCCGAGCAACTGACGGCGGACCGATTCGAATGGAGCCGCTGGGGCGTGCCGATCCGGCTGGCGGTAGACCTGGTGCGGTTTGAGCCGCAGGACCGGCCGCTGGCGATTCTGCTGCTGGGCAAGACCGTCGTCACCCGCACGCTGGCGGAGGCGATGCACCTGCACCGAGATGGCCCGCCCGGGATCCGGTACGTCACCAG
Source organism: Phycisphaerae bacterium (assembly GCA_041749155.1). Taxonomy (GTDB): domain Bacteria; phylum Planctomycetota; class Phycisphaerae; order Tepidisphaerales; family Tepidisphaeraceae; genus JAEZED01. Next base: position 292 of record JBGTBZ010000141.1, on the reverse strand, counting down.
GGCCGGCGAGGTCATCGAGGCGGATGGCACGCTCCGCGCCGGGCCGCTGGGGGCGAGCATGAGCATCCTGTCCCGCCGCAGCGAGCTGGCGGCGCTGGTTCACCAGCTTGAGGAGGCGGATGGCCAGCTTCAGCGGCTGGGCTCGGAGCTAGCGCAGGGCAACGAGCAGTCGCGGCGTCTGGATGCGGAGCTGAACGGCATCCGCGAGCGGATGTATGACCTGAACGCCGCGAAGGTGGAAACGGGCGGCAAGCTGGCGGCGGAGCAGGATCGGGTGTCGGCCCTGGCCCGG
>JBGTBZ010000140.1:0-1749 GCA_041749155.1 Phycisphaerae bacterium | reverse complement strand
ACGGCGCCGGCGCGTAAAATCCCGCCCCGCGCCGGCCGCGGCGTAACGTGAACGAGCCGACGATCGGGCCTGCCATGACTTCTTCGTCCGAAGCCCCCGCCCAACCGCTTGAATCGACGTGGGTGCGCGCGCTAGTGCTGTTTGCCCTGCTGGTTGCCGGGGTGGTGCTATGGCTGCACTTTGGGCAGATCGAATGGGCCTACCGCTTCCAGTTCTGGGGGTTGGTCGTGGTCGCGGTGCTGGTGCTGGCCTCGCCGATTGCGGGCTGGGTCGGTAAGGGGCTGGATCGCATCCGCCATTTCTCCATGCCCGTCCGCTCCGCTGTTGCGGTGGGACTCCTTATCGCCTCCGCTGGCGCGCTGCTCTACCTGAACTTCGTCCGGGAGCAGGCCGACCTGTACCCGGCGGTCTGCGACGAGTTCAGCTACACGGTGCAGGCCCAACTCCTGGCGCACGGGCGACTGTGGTCGCCGGGGCATGAGCACGACGACTTTTTCCGCAGCTACCAGGTCGTAGCCGACCCGGTTTATTCCTCGATCTATTTTCCTGGCACAGCGCTGTGGATCGCCCCCTGGTCCATGATCGACGCCGCCGGTGGATATGCCTTCCTCGGGCCGTGGCTGGCGGCTTCGCTGGCGGTCATGCTGGTCTACCTGGTGACGGCGGAGCTTCTGGATGACCTTGCGGGGCTGCTGGCGGCGTTCCTGACGTTCGCGGTGCCGATCTGGCGTGGCTTGGCGATGGTGATCATGGGCCAGTGCATCGCGGCGATGCTGGGATTACTGGTGATCTTCCTGTTCCTGCGCTGGCGCAGCGCGGCCCGTAGAGGCCGGACCACCAGTGCAGCGCTCCTCGGCCTGGCAGCAGGCTTTTTCGCGACGTGGGCCATGCTGACCCGCCCGGTGGACGGCCTGGCCTACTCCCTGCCTGTTGTGATCGCCGTTCTGGCCACTCGAGGCATCCCGGCGCGGCTGCGTGCCCTGTCCGTGGCCGCCGCGGTCGTGGGCATCCTGCCGCTGGCGGGGCTGCAGCTTTCGTTCAACAAGGCGGTGAGCGGCTCGCTGCTGAAGACACCGTTCTCCTGGTACAACGACATTTATCTCCCGGGAACGACCTACGGCGCCGACATCCGCGACCACGAGCGTATGAAGCAGGTGCCACATACGGCTCACTTTCACTACTCCTACCAGACGTTCACCCGGCCCTTCGTCGAGAAGCTGGCGGGTGAGTCCTGGTCCGCGATCGCGCACGAGCGTTTTCGCGTGACGATGGTGGCCGGCACCACGCACGGGATGACCCTGATCTTCATCCCCTTTGCACTGCTGATCCTGCTCCCTCGCAGGGGCCTGACGGTGGTGGACGAGGACAAGGCCCTCGAGTTGTCGCGCCGCGTGGGCGGATGGGACCTCTGGCTGCTGGCGGCGCCATTTCCGCTGATTTTCCTGCTCTACCTGCCTTACGGCTTTTTTCTATACCAGTACGCCGGCGCCTCGGTCCCGACGATCGCCCTCTGGATCGTGGCCGGCGCCTGGGGGCTGGCGGCGTTTGTCGGGACGATGACGCGGCAAAAGGCGCCGCCGCTTAACGGCGGCGTGCTGTGGATGGCGGCGGTCGCGGTGGCAGCGGTCCTGATCGGGCTGATGTCGCTTTATTTCGGTCCCTTCGTGCTGATGACGTCGCAGACGCTGCTGATCGCCCCCTTCGCCTACTTCATCGCCGCCGCGGCGCTATCGGGCCGGGCGGAGCCCG
>JBGTBZ010000139.1:0-16020 GCA_041749155.1 Phycisphaerae bacterium | reverse complement strand
AGGGGAACTTACCGATCTTCAGCTCCCGCCCACCGCCCTTCGCATCGGCCTCGCGGGCCTTCTTTTCCGTCAGGCCCATGCTGGCGACGCTGGGGTGCGTGTAGGTGCAGCCGGGGATCTGGCTGTAGTCGATGGTGTGCTGACTGACGCCGAACATGCGCTCGACGCAGTAGACCGCCTCGTGATGCGCCACGTGCGCCAGCCAGGGCGGGCCGATCACGTCGCCCGTCGCCCAGATGCCCGGGACGCTCGTCTCGTACTTCTGGTTGACCTTGATGTGCCCCTTCTCGATCGTCACACCCAGCTTCTCGTCGAAGAGGCCCTCGATGTTCCCTGTCACCCCCACCGCCAGCAGGCAGAGGTCCGCCTCCACCTTCTGCTCTCCACCTTGCTTCGCCTTGGCCTCGTCGGCGGGGACGATGGTGAGGGCAACCCCATCCTTCGTCCTCTCGACCTTCGTCGTCTTGCTGCCGGTCATGATGTTCATGCCGCGCTTCTTGAAGATGCGCTCCAGCAGGATCGAGCAGTCCTCATCCTCGTTGGGCAGCAGGTGGGGCATGAACTCGATGATCGTCACCTCCGAGCCCATGGCGTTGTAGAAGTCGGCGAACTCGCAGCCGATGGCGCCCGCCCCGATGATCGCCAACTTCTTCGGAAGCTTCTCGAGAATCATCGCCTCGCGGCTGGAGATGATCGATGTGCCGTCGATCTCGATCCCCGGCAGGTTGCGGGCGCGGGCCCCGGTCGCGACCAAAATCTTCTCCGCCTCCGCGGAGTCCGTCTTGCCGTCCTCGCCCTTCCATTCCACCTTGTTCTTCGCGGCGACGCGGCCGGTGCCGATGACATGCTCGACGCGGTACTTGCTGAAGAGATGGGCGATGCCCTTGTTGAGCCGCCCCGCGATCTTGCGGCTGCGCTGGATCGGCACGCTGAACTCGACCTTCAGGTTATCGAAGGTGACGCCCCACTCGCCCGCGTCATGCCGGACTTTGCGGACGAACGCGCCCGAGTCCAGCAGGGCCTTGGTGGGGATGCACCCCCAGTTGAGGCAGGTTCCGCCGAGGTTCTCCTTCTCCACGCACAGCACCCGCTTCTTGAGCTGCCCCGCCCGGATGGCGGCGGCGTACCCGGCGGGACCCCCGCCGATGACGATCAGGTCGTATTTCTTGGCCATGAGAGGGGCGGATGATAGGGAGCGGCCGGTGGCGTGTCATCGCATCGGCGGGGACTGCAACCTCGGCCCCGGCGGCGCGTCGGAGCATGAGCCGGCCGCTGGCCGGCGTTCAAGCCCCAACGGGAGGAGCCTGTCATGCCCCGCGTTGTTCACTTCGAGTTTCATAGCACGCAGCCGGAGTCTACGACGGCTTTCTTCGAGAAGGTCTTCGACTGGAAGATCGACAAGTGGGACAACCCCGGGGCCGAGTACTGGCTGCTGAACACCGGCCCCGCCGACCAGCCCGGGATCGGCGGCGGGCTGATGCGGTCGCGCGACGGCCAGCCGCGAACGGTCTGCACGATCGATGTGCCGGACGTGGACGAATATGCGAGAAAGGTGACCGAAGCGGGCGGGCAGATCGTGGTGCCCAAGATGGCGATTCCGACCGTTGGCTGGGTAGCCTACGGCATCGATCCCAATGGCGTGCTGTTTGGCATTTACAAGCACGACCCCGACGCGAGGTAGAGACTCGGCCTGCCGGCATCAGACCAGCATCATCCCCGGCTCCTCCAGCATCTGCTTGAGGATCGCCAGCCAGCGCGCCGAGTCCGCCCCGTCCACCACGCGATGGTCCGCCGAGAGCGTCACGCTCATAATCGTCCGGGCGACGATGCTGCCATCCTCCGCCACGACCGCGCGCTTCTGGCCGGCGCCGATGGCGAGAATGCCCACTTCCGGCGGATTGATGATGGCGGAGAACTCGCGGACGCCGAATCCGCCGAGGTTGCTGACGCTGAAGGTGGCGCCGCTCATCTCGTCCTGCTTGAGCTTCTGGGCCCGGGCCCGATCCACAAGGTCCTTGCTGCGCAGGCGGATCTCCCGGATGCCCATCTGGTCGATGTTGCGCAGCACCGGCACGATCAATCCGTTATCCAGCGCCACCGCCATCCCCAGGTGCACATCGCCGTGGCGGATGAGCCTCTCCCCGTCGTAAGTGCTGTTCAGGACGGGATATGCCTTTAGCGTGCTGGCGACGGCCTTGGCAATCAGGTCGCCGAGGCTGACGCGGATGCCCTCGGCCTCCAGCGTCTCGTTCAGCCGCGCCCGCAAGCGCTCGACAGCGTCGAGCTCGATGTCCACGGTCTCGTAGAAGTGCGGGATCGTCTGCTTGGACTGCTGCAGGCGCTTGGCGATCGCCTGACGCATCTTGGTCAGCTCGACGACCTCAGACTTGCCGGTCGCCACCCGCGGCGGAAGCGCCGGGGCCGACCGCTTCGGTGCCGCAGTGCCCTTATCCGCCGCCGGACCGGCCTTGGCGGGGGCGCGGGAGGGATCGAATTTGAGCACATCGCCCTGGACGATCCGGCCACCCGGGCCCGTTCCCTTCACCTGCTCAAGGTCGATTCCCTTCTGCTGGGCGATGCGTCGGGCCAGGGGTGACGCTTTGACGCGGCCGTCCCCCCCGCCGTGCCCGTTGCCATCGGCGGCGGGCATCTCCATCTCGACCTGCCGCGGTCCGCCGTAATCGACGTTGGCGGGCTTGCGAGTCTGGCCGTTGCCGCTGGCAGAAGGCCGCTCCGCCGTCGCGGTGGCGGTGGATGGCTTGGGGTCCTCCTGCTCGGCCTGCGCCTTCTTCTGGGCCTTTGGCTCCGCCTTCGATCCCTCAGCCTTGGCAGAAGCCCCGCCGGCGCCCTTCTTCACCTCCGCCGGGTCCTCGCCCTCGACGGCGATAACGGCGAGCGTGCCGCCGACGGGGACCTTCTGGCCCTCCTTAACGAGGATGGCGGCGACGGTGCCCGGCTCATCGGGGCCTTCCATCTCCATGGTGGCCTTGTCGGTCTCGATTTCGGCGACGATGTCGCCTTCGTTGTACGGGTCCCCCTCGTCCTTGAGCCACTTCACGAGGACCCCCTCGGTCATCGTGTCCGACTGCTGGGGCATGGTGATGGTGCGGGGCATGGCGGGCTCCTTGGGCGGCTACCGGTAGCAGACTTCCTTGACGGCGGCAATGACCTTCTCGGCGCTGGGGAGCATCGCCTCCTCCATGTAATGCCCATAGGGAATCGGATGCTCATCGGTATGAACATGACCGATCGGGGCATCGAGCTCGTCGAAGACGTCGCGGTAGATCTCCGCCATCACCGCCCCGCCCATGCCGCAGAATCCGTAGTCCTCGCTGACCATCACCGCCCGATGGGTCTTGGCGATGCTGCGGATGAGCGTCTGCTTGTCCAGCGGCCGCAGCGTCCGCAGGTTGATCAGGTCGCATTGGATCTCATGCTCGTCCGCCAGCTTCGCGACGGCGGGCCGGACGTAGCGGGTGAGGGTTTTGCCATAGCTGATGACCGTGCAGGCATCCCCCTCGCGCTCGACGTGGGCCTTGCCCAGGGGCAGCGTGTACTCCTCTTCGGGCACCTCGCCGCGGTCGTTGAGCATGATCTCGCTCTCGAGGAAGCAGACGGCGTCGTCGCATCGGATGCTGGTCTTGAGCAGCCCCTTGGCCTCGTACGGCGTGCTGGGGGCGACGACGATCAGCCCCGGGATGCGCGCGTAAAGCGTCTCCACGCGGTGCGAATGCGTGCTGCCGAGCTGGTGGGCGATGCCGTTGCCTCCGCGGAAGGTGATCGGCATGCGGTACTGCCCGCCCGACATGTACCTCATGTTGGCGGCGTTGTTGATGATCTGGTCGCAGGCGACCAGCGAGAAGCTCCAGCTCATGAACTCGATGATCGGGCGAAGGCCCATCATCGCGGCCCCGACGCCCAGGCCCGCGAAGCCGGTCTCGCTGATGGGCGTGTCGAAGATGCGGCGCGGGCCGAAGCGGTCGAGCATCCCCTCGGAGACCTTGTAGGCCCCGTTGTACTGGGCGACTTCCTCGCCCATGAGGAAGACGTTTTCGTCGCGCTCCATCTCTTCGGTCATGGCGGCGCGGAGGGCTTCTCGGAATTGGATTTCGGGCATGGTGATGCTCGCTTGCCTATCGGTAGATGTCGCTGCGATGGTCAATCTTCAAGACGATGACACGTTGCTCGGCTTCTTCGATGGAGTACATCACGCGCCAGTCTCCAACGCGGTATCGCCAGTAGCCGGACGATTCGCCTGCCATCTGTCTGGTGTTGTTGGTCGAGCGAGGATCCTGTTGCAGTTGTTCAAAGCAACGAGCCAGCTTCCGGGCGAGCGGCCGCTGCGCTCTGACGTACACGGCTTCTGCGGCGGCAGACAGGATGACGTCATACATCGTCCCGGACCTTCCGCCAGTCGACGCCTCCGCCGGTCCTCACAGCTTCGCGCTGGCGATCCAGCTCGTCACGCAGCTGCTTGCTCCCGGAGAGCATCGCGATTTCCGCGTCGTCCTCGAGTTGCTGAAGCCACCGCAGAAAGTCGTGGGCGGATTGAAGCCGCTCCGATGAGAGCGCATCCACCACTTCCTTGGCCTGCTTGCGGAGCGCGTCGCTGGAGTCTTGAACAGTTGAGGCGGACATGATGTACCTCGCGCTACTGGTCAGGCTGCGTCCAGCGCAGGAAGGGCTCCTCGCGACGCCATGGCATGCTCTGGCCAATTACTTCTCCAGCGGATAGTCCTCCGCCAGCGTGTCCTCCCAGCGGCTCTCCACTTCCGGATGCGGGTCTTCATCCGCCTGCTTCACCGCCTCCTTCACGATCTCCCGCACCTCCGCGTCGATCTCCTTCGACTGCTCATCCGTCAGCAGACCCGCCTCGCGCAGCTTCAGCTCGTAGAGCACGATCGGATCCCGCTCCCGGGCCGCCTCCGCCTGCTCACGGCTCCGGTATTTCAGCGGGTCGCTCATCGAGTGCCCGCGGAAGCGGAAAGTGTTGGCGCTGATGTAGCTGGGCCCCTGACCCTGCCGGGCCCGGTCGATGCACTTGCTCAGCAGGTCCAGCAGCGCGTCCAGGTCGTTGGCGTCCACGTTGTACGTGGGCATGTTGTATCCCAGCCCGCGCTTCGCCAGGTCCGTCTCCGCCGAGTGGCGCTCCACCTGCGTGCCCATCGCCACCATGTTGTTCTCGATGATCCAGATCACCGGCAGCCGGTACAGGCTCGCCAGGTTCAAAGCCTCGTTGTGCGTGCCCATGTTGATCGCCCCATCGCCGAACAGGCAGAATGTCACCCCGTCGATCTTCCTGTACCACTGGCTGAAGGCGATCCCCGTCGCAAGCGCCAGGTGCGCCCCGACGATCCCGTGCCCGCCGTGGTTGCCCGCCTCGGCGTCGAACAGGTGCATGCTACCGCCCTTGCCCTTGGCGCACCCCGTTGCCTTGCCGAACATCTCCGCCATCACCACGCGGGGATCCATTCCCAGGGCCAACGAATGCCCGTGACAGCGGTAGGCGTTGATCAGCTCATCGCCCCGCTTCTTGTCGAACAGCGCCCGGATGGCCACGGCAATGGCTTCCTGCCCGCTGTAGAGGTGGCAGAAGCCGCCGATCTTCATCTCCTTGCCACCGCCCTCGGTCTGTCGGGGCGTCGTGTACTCCCGATAGGTGGTCTCCTCGAACCGGCGGATGAGCATCATCATCCGCAGACGGTCGCGCTCCTTGGCCCCGTCCGTGCTCGGATCGAAGAGGCCGCCCATCGTGGCCGGATTGGCGGGCTCCCGGGCTGGACGCGATTCTTTTCGGGCTGATGGCTTGGTGGCGGGGGCAAGGCTCATTTGAGACACAACTCCAATGCGTACCGCGGGACCGCCAGCGAGGCGTTGTCCCGCCGCGACAGGTTGGGCAACTCTATTCACGCCGCCGAGCCAAGCAACCTTGGACGACGCCCCCGCCTTCGCTCAATCGAGCGAATCAACCTCCCGCCAACCTGTTTATCGGTGCTTCCAAGCCCCTACCGCAGCCGCCGGCGCAGAAGCAGCGCCGAACCCAGCACCAGCAGGACGCCTGCTGCCGGTTCCGGGACCGAAACGGCCCCGCTGACAGTGACGAAAAACTGTCCGATATCGCCATATCCGCCGTTGGAACTGATGCTCAGGTAGTAGTCACCTTCCGCCAGGATCCCGTCAAAGGAGGCATCCAGCCCATATCCCTCCGCCGCGACCAGGCTCAGGGATGGGTTATCCGTGTAGATCAACTCACCGGAACTGTCGAACAGGCTCAGGACGATGTCGAGCATCTGCCCGAACTCCGCCCCGTCTGCCGTTATCTGAACTTCCCCGCCGCGCCCGTAGAAGTAGAACATGTCCACGTCGGTGTTCTGTTCGATCACGCCGAACGTGTGCAGGATTCCCTCGTGCTGGAACATCATGGACGCCGAAGCCAGGTCATCGCCCCAGTCATCGGGGCGGAAGCCAAACCCGTTCCAGTAGCCATTCCACGGATAGTTCACCGTGTCGTCCTCGAGGCTGGTGAGGATGTCCAGGTCAAGCTGCTGAACGGGATCCCCGCCGCTGCTGCGCGGCCCATCCGACCACAGCCCGCGGACTGCCCCGTACGCTACGCCCATGTGCGGCGCGGTGAGCCCGCCGTCTTCCGAGCGCCGGTAGCCGTTGGTCAGGTTGCCGTTCTCGTCGAACTCGGCCTGGTGGGCCAGGCCGAACTGGTGACCGAACTCGTGAATCGTCGCATCTGACACGTACTTCGGGAAACCGCCCCCCAGGTTGTCAGGGAAGGCCCAGCCGGTCCGCCACTGCTCGTTGCCTTCCCCATAGGCGAAGCCCCCGACGTACGCAACGCCGCCCGCTCCGCTGCTGTACCAGGCATTGCTTCCGCCGATGATGACCCGGGTATTGACCCGGACCTGCGTGAAGCTGCCGGGGTCTACCGTCGTGACGTTCACGTCGAATGGGCTGTAGGCCTCCGCCACGCGCGTCCAGATCTGGCGGATGTTCTGCAGCTCCTGCTCCGAGAAGGTCGTCGGATCGCCGTCGATGTCGTACGCGGGCACGACCCCTGGCTCACGGCCGGCCCAGGTGCCCTGGTAGTCGATGCCATCCAGGTCCATGAACAGAGTTACCGCCGCCCCGGGGCGGCTGCTGTAGGCAGGGGACGTGACCGTGCTCGAGGAGCTGGGAGTGGGCCCCGAGCCCGAGTTGATCGGGCTCAGGTGGAAGTTAACGCCCGTGCGAAGGCAGCTCTCGCACGCACTTGCAGAGTCCGCCGCCACGAGCAGCGCCGCAGCGGCGCAGACGATGAGAGCTGGGCGCATTCTTCCATTCCTCCAAAACCCCCTTCCAGGCTGGCTCTAGCTGGGTCCGACCGGCAGGCCGAATGTTAACACGTGACCGGGCCGCATGACAGTTCTCCAGATTGCCAAAGTCCTGAACGCGCCGTGCTTCAGACGCAACTTGCTTACCCAGACTTCCGGGCCATCAGGTTCACCATGTCCACGATCCGGTTGCTGTAGCCCCACTCGTTGTCATACCAGGCCACCACCTTGAAGAACCGGTCGTTCAGCTCGATCCCCGCCCCGGCGTCGAAGATGCTCGATCGAGGATCGGTAATGAAATCGCTGGAGACCACCTCTTCCTCCGTGTAGCCCAGAATCCCTTTCATCGGCCCATCCGCCGCCGCCTTCATGGCGGCACAGATCTCCTGGTAGCTCGTCGGCCTGCTCGTTCGAAAGGTGAGGTCGACCGCCGAAACGTCCGCAGTCGGAACGCGAAACGCCATGCCGGTCAGCTTCCCCTTGGTCTGCGGCAGGCATAGTGCCACCGCCTTGGCGGCGCCGGTGCTCGAGGGGATGATGTTCATGTACGCATTGCGGCCCCCGCGCCAGTCCTTCTTGCTCGGCCCGTCCTGCGTGGGCTGGGTGGCGGTGACGGCATGGATCGTCGTCATCAGGCCCTCGTCGAGCCCCCAGTTGTCGAGAATCACTTTGGCCACCGGCGCCAGGCAGTTCGTCGTGCAGCTTGCGTTTGAGACGATGGACGCCTTGCCGTCGTAGGCCTGATCATTGACGCCCAGGACGATCGTCGGGACCTTTTCCGGGTCCTTCGTCGGAGCCGAAATAACCACCTTCTTCGCCCCCGCCTTCAGGTGTGCCGCCGCGCCGTCGTAGTTCGTGAAAATGCCCGTCGACTCGACCACGATGTCCGCTCCCAAATCGCCCCAGGGCAGCTTGGAAGGGTCCTTCTCGCTGAAGCACCTGACCTCCCGACCAGCAACGGTGAAGGAGCTCTCCGTGGCGCTGATCTGTCCCTCGAATCTGCCGTGGGTCGAGTCGTATTTCAGCAGGTACGCCAGGTTGTCCGCCGGCACCAGGTCGTTCACCCCCACCACCTGGATGTCATCATCGCTGCGATAAGCCGCGGCGCGGAAGACGAGGCGGCCGATCCGTCCAAAACCGTTGATCCCGACTCTGACAGGCATTTCTTTGCTCCTGCAATGTGACACTGGCCGCTGGCCATCTCCGGGCGCGACGGTAGATGCGCCCAAACAGGCTGTCAACGCAGTCAACCGGCTGCCGCAGACCCGAGCCTGTGCGTACTGTTACCATGTGCAAGCCATGGCATCCGCACAGCCCAGACCCGACCCGGCCGCCGCCGCGATGCCGAACGGGCAGGCGCTGGTGATTGCGGGTCAGGCCGCCGACCTTCGGGAGCGGATGGCACTCATCGGATTCGGGGTGGAGGCAAGGCCCGACCCTTACTCCGCGATGGTGGAGATCTCGCGCCGTCCACTCGCTTTCAGGGCAGTTCTCCTGAGCCTGGCGGCGGTCCATCCATCTGAGCTTGCCCTTATCGGGGTGCTCAAGCAGCGATTTCCGCACCTTGAGCTGATAGTTGCCGACGCTGCGGGCCGGCCGGCAGCCCTGGCAGAGGCAAGGAGGCTCGGGGCCGACGCGATCCTCGAGGAGGACCGGCTGCACCGCATATCGAAGCCGACAGGCGCCGAGATTGCCGCCCCGGCACCCTCCACAGCGGCCAATTCCACACCCCAAGTCGAGACGGTACTCACCAATGAAGAGCTGAGGGCACTTCTTCAGGAATGAAGCTCGTTCAGGAAACTTCCGATGCACTTGCCGATGATCCGGGTCTGGCTCACACTGAATCGGTGATCCGACCTGCCCGGAACGACGGCTCGCTTGGCCTGCGCCCTCCGCGGGTGCTGGTTGTGGGGGACGAGGACGGACAGGTCCAGGCTGCCCTGGACCAAGCTGCGCCCGCGGTGTCCCGCCACAGCGTGGAGACCATCTTTGATGCAATTGCTCAGCTCCAGGAGGAGGAGTTCGGCGCCGTTCTGGTGAATGTCGAGCCCTTGGAGCACCGGCCGGAGCCCGCTGTGAGGGCGATTCGAGAGCAATTGCAGGGGGCTCCGGGACGTCCGCCGCGGCTGGTCCTTTTCGGCCGCGCCTCCCACGAACCCCTCGCCCGACAGGCTCTCAGTCACGGTGGAGACGACTACGTGCTCCTCCCCGCCCAATCCGAGGACGTGCGCAACGCCCTGCTGCCCCGCCGGGCGATGGAGCCGGACGGTCTTGAAGTGGCCTCCCTGCCGCTGCTGCCCGAGGACATTCCCCTGGCCTCCATCGTTCTGGACGGCCTGATGGCCCACGCCGGCGCCTCGCTGCAATGGGCCATTGCCAAGATCAATACATACCTGCCTACGGCGGTGCTGCTCGAACTCGTTGACGCGGAGCTGCCGGGGGCGGACTGCGTCTCAGTGGCACTGGAGTCCCTGGCAGAGCCAAACCAGCCGAAGTACCTCGTGCTGCAGGTCCCCGGCGCCGCGGACGATGCGGATCGTGATCTGGCGAAGCACGACCTCCAGCAGTTGGCCAGGGAACTCTGCAAACTGGCAGAACTGGATGAGCGGCACATGCAGCTTCAGCGGCTGGCGCTGACCGACGACCTGACCGGTTGCTGCAACCGCCGCTATTTCCGGCACTTCCTCGAGAAAATTCTGCACAAGGCCAGGGAGCAGCGCTTCCCCGTGACACTGCTGCTTTTCGATATCGACGATTTCAAGCACTACAACGACCGACACGGCCACCGCGTGGGCGACGCGATCCTGCGGCAGACGGCGGAGCTCATCAAGAGGTGCGTCCGCGACCATGACCTGGTGGCCCGGATTGGCGGCGATGAGTTCGCGGTGATCTTCTGGGAGAAAGACGCCCCACGGGTCCCGCACGATCCTGCCACGGTCGCGGGCGGCCGCTTTCCGCGCGGGCCGCTTCAGATCGCCGACCGGTTCCGCCGGTTGATGGCGGACCCCGCGTTCTTCGCGTTGGGATCGACCGGCCAGGGCAGCCTGACGATCTCGGGCGGGATGGCGGTCTTCCCGTTCGACGCCCAGACCGCCGACGAGTTGATCGATGCTGCGGACCGGGCGTTGATCTTCGGCGCCAAGCGGAGCGGCAAGAACAGCATCAGCCTGGTGGGCGAGGACCCCACCAACGGAGAGCACGAGGAACTGGGCGACCAGGGATGAAGAAAACGAAGGGCACCGGCACAAGTGCCGGGGCTCGATGCTCATGCTCGGAATCTGAAGCTCAGGCGGTGATGCCGGTGATCTTCACCTGAAGATAGTGCTGGCGGTGACCCTTCTCGATGTGGGAGCCCTTGCGCCGCTTGTACTTGGTGACACGCAGCTTAGGACCCTTCACCGGCCCCAGTACCTCGGCCTTTACGCTCGCCCCAGAGAGCAGGGGCGCGCCGATCCTGGCCTTGCCGCTATCTCCGCCAACCAGCAGGACCCGGTCGAAGGTGATGTCCTTGGGCCACTCCTGCCCCTCGGTGGGGGCGGCGCGGTCGATGCGGATCACATCTCCGCTGGTGACCTTGAACTGAGTTCCGCTGTCTTCGATCACTGCGTACATGGGCTCTCTCTGGGTAGGAGGCGATTGTTGGAGCGGTCAGGGCGAAGTCAAGAAGCCGCAGGAGCCAGCGATCTTGAATCGATGCTGCTTAGCAGATAAAAGGCCGGTGCTTGCGATTCCACCTCCTGGACAGGATCGAGACCGTCACGGACGACCGGCTCGTGGCCGTGAAGGCCGTCAGCCTATCCGAGGAGTATCTGGCTGACCACTTCCCCACGTTCCCGGTGCTCCCGGGCGTATTAATGCTCGAGGCGGCCACCCAGGCCGCAGCCTGGCTCGCCTTCCGCCGGACCGGCTTTGGCGTCACGGTGGCGGTCCTCAAATCGGCCCGGAACATTCGATACGGCAGTTTTGTCTCTCCCGGGCGGACGCTGCGGGTGACGGCCATCTACGACAAGCCGGTCGATGGCGGGCATTCCTTCAGGATCGAGGGGACCGTGGACGTGGATCCGCCGGCTACGGCAATTACCGGGAGGCTTGAGCTGGCCTGTTTCCTTCTGGCGGACCGCCATCCGGAGATGGCGGCGCTGGATGAGCGCCTTGTGGCTGCCCACCGGTCGCGCTGGCGTGATCTGACGCTGTCGAATGCGGTTCTGGCGCTGCCGTAAGGGGTCGATCCCGCCTAGGCTATGGCCGTTTCCCAGCCCAACTTCCCCTCGCAACAGGCAGGATGCCCGATGACGCGTGACGAGATATATGACCGAGTGAAAACCGTGCTGATCGAGGCACTTTCGGTGGACGACGAAGAAGTCACCCCCGACGCGGTGATCCGCGACGACCTGGGGGCCGAGTCGATCGACTTCCTGGATATCCAGTTCCGTCTCGAGAAGGAGTTCGGCATCAAGATTCCCAAGGGGGAAATGATGCCCGAGGACCTTGCGGCGGCCGGCGAGTTTGTGCGGGACGGGAAGCTGACGCAGGCGGGGATCGATGAGCTCAAGAAGCGGATGCCCCACGCCGATTTCAAGGACCTGCATGCCGGCAGCGACCTTGAGGAGATGAGCAAGCTGTTCACGGTGGATGCGATCGTAAACTACGTGGAGCGGAAGCTTCAGGAAGCCCGGTAAAGGCGGGAAGCGGCTCCAGACGACCTCGCCGCTTGGCTTCTGCCTCTCGCTCCTCGCTTTTCACCCATTCCATGCGCTGGATCTGGATCGACAGATTCGAGAGCTTTGAGAGCGGCAAATCCGCCGTCGCCATCAAGGCCGTGACGGCGGCGGAAGAGCATCTGCACGACCTGTACCCGGGTTTCCCGGTATTCCCGCACTCATTGATCGTGGAAGGGATGGCCCAGACGGCCGGCATCCTGGTCGGCGAGGCCAAGGGCTTTCGCGAGAAGGTCATCCTGGCGAAGATCGGCAAGGCCGATTTCCACCGGCTGGTCCGGCCGGGAGAGATCCTGCGTTACCACGCCGCTGCCGGGACGATCAACGACGCCGGAGCGAGCATCACTGGGCGGGTGACCTCGGGCGAAGCGGAGGTGGCGGACATCTCCCTGATGTTCAGCCACATCGACCAGAACATGGCGGGGATCGCCTTCCCCGAGCACAACTTCGTGTTCACAGACCAATTCATGGAACTTCTGGCGAACTTCCGCAAGGATGTGGACGTCCGCCTGTAGGCGGCCAGTTCGTTATGCGTCGTGTCGTCATCACCGGCATCGGGGTGGTCTCTCCCATCGGCATCGGGGCCGAGGCGTTCTGGCGTAAACTGCTTGACAAGCAAATGGGCGTGCGGCGCATCGCATCGTTCGATCCATCCGGCTTTGGCGCGCAGGTCGGCGGAGAAGTTCCGGACTTCAAGATCGCCCAGGAAGTCCCCAAGAGCTACCGCAAGGCGACCAAGGTGATGTCCCGGGACATCGAACTGGCGGTGCTGGCGGCTAAGGACGCCTTCGCCTCCGCAAAGCTGCGAAGCAAGGCGGACGCAGAGGCCGATGGCGGAGCCATGGATTTCGAGCCCAGCCGCTTCGGCTGCAACATCGGTGCAGGCTTGATCTCGGCGGAACTGAACGAGCTGACCTACGCCTTCGACCAGGCCCGCAGGGGGCCTGGGAGCGACCAGATCGACTGGGGCAAGTGGGGCCGGGAAGGCATGCAGCAGCTCACGCCGTTATGGATGCTCAAGTACCTGCCCAACATGCTGGCCAGCCACGTGACGATCATCCACGGCCTGACCGGACCTTCGAACAACATCACCTCCGCCGAGGCCAGCGGGCATCTTTCCATCGGCGAGGCCTTCCGCACCATCCAGCGCGGTGACGCCGACTACGCGATCGCCGGCAGCGCTGAGAGCAAGGTCAACCCCATGGGCCTGATGCGCCAGCAGCTCCTGGGACGGCTGAGTGCGACCTCCAACGATCATCCTGCGGAAGCCGTTCGCCCGTTCGATGCCGCCGCGGCGGGGACTGCGGTCGCGGAGGGCGGGGCGCTGCTGATTCTGGAGGAGCTGGAGACCGCAAAGCGTCGCGGGGCCACGGTTTACGCGGAGTTGGCGGGATTCGCCGCCCGGCAGGACCCGCATGATCCGGTGCTGCCGGAGCCCGACGGCCGCAGCTATGCCGCCGCCTGTCGGGCGGCGCTGATGGAGGCTGGGGTCGGGCCGGAGGACGTAGACGCGGTCGTACCGCACGGCTTGGGCATCCCCAGCCACGATTCCAGCGAGCTTTTCGGGCTTCGGAGCGTTTTCGGTGACGACCTCAAACGGCCGGTGATGTGTCCGATCAAGGCCCAGATAGGCTCGCCCGCCGCCGGCTGCGCCATCGACGTTGCGGTGGCCGGGTTGATCGTCCACACAGGCAAGTACCCGGCGACCGTGAATACCCGAAATGGGTCCATTAACGTCGCGACGGAAGTTCGGGAGGGTCAGCCACAGGTCGTTCTGACCGCCATTTACGGCCTTGGCGGGCAAAACGCGGCCTTGGTTCTGCGCAAGGTCTGAACGCGCGCTGTGCGTGTCGCGTATACCCAGTGACCAGCCCGCGAGGCGTCGTGGGCGGATATTGTGTTGCTTTGCGAGGCACCGATGCACCGAGTCGTCATCACAGGCACTGGCTGGGTTACCCCAATGGGGCATGACATCGAAACGGTCTGGCGGCGCCTGCTCGCCGGGGAAAGCGGCATCGGGCGCACGGATCTCTTCGAGGCCGACAGCTTTCCGACGTCCATCAGCGCTCAGGTCAGGGATTACCACTTTGCGCGCTTCGTGGATGAGGCGATCTTCGAGGGGGTCAGTCGCAACACGCAATTTGCCCTTGGCGCCTCAGCCCAGGCGTGGCGGCAGGCGGAGCTCGATGCTGCGGGCGTTGACCCGGAACGCATCGGCATCTACCTGGGCAGCGGCGAGGCGGCGCTGGACTACGAAGCTTACACGACGGCGGCACTGGCGGCCTGGGATGGGGAGAAGCGGCAGATCAACGCTCCGCGCTGGGCTCAAAGGGCATCGGCGCTCATGGATGCGGTGCGCGAGCACGAGCAGGAGCCGAACATGCCCTTGTGCCACGTCGCCCGTCTGATTGGCGCGCGCGGGCCGGCGTTCAACTGCCTCACCGCCTGCGCCGCCTCCTGCCAGGCCATCGGCGAGGCCACCGAGATCCTCCGCCGCGGGGACGCCGACGTGATGATCGGCGGCGGCGCTCATTCGATGATCCACCCGTTCGGCGTGACCGGGTTCAACCGGCTGACCGCACTATCGACGATGAACGACGATCCACCGGCGGCAAGCCGGCCGTTCGACAACACCCGCGGCGGGTTCGTGCTCGGCGAGGGCGCGGGGATGGTGATCCTGGAAACGCTCGATCACGCAAGGCAGCGCGGTGCGACGATCCTGGCCGAGGTCATGGGATATGGGTCGACCGCCGACGCCTTCCGCATCACCGACCAGCACCCCACCGGTGACGGCGCGACCGCGGCGATGCGCGAAGCGCTCACCGACGCGGGTCTGCGCCCGCAGGACATCGACTACATCAACGCCCACGGCACCGGCACCCGCGAGAACGACGGCAATGAGACCGTCTCGATCAAGACCGTCTTCGGCGAGCATGCCGCCAAAGTCCCGATCTCATCGATCAAGTCGATGATGGGTCACCTGATCGCGGCCGCGGGCGCCGTCGAGCTGATCACCTGCGTGCTGGCGATCCGCGACCAGATCCTTCCACCGACGATGAACCTGCATCATCCCGATCCGGAGTGTGATCTGGATTACGTTCCCAACAAGGCGCGCAAGGCGCCCGTCAACACCGCGATGTCCAACAGCTTCGGGTTTGGCGGGCAGAACGACACGATCATCGTCCGGCGATGGAGCGCATGATGCTTCGGAGTCTGGTCGGCGCGTTGTTCCCGCTGCTCCTCGTCGGCTGTGCCGGCGAGCCGCGGGTCAATCCTTCATTCAACATCACCCAGGCACAGGCCAGCACGGTGCTGACCGAAATGCGCGACGACCCCAAGCCGCTTGTGCGACCACTGGTGATCCTCGGCGGCTTCAGCGACCCGATTGGGGCGCACCTGCTCCGCCGCCGGATCGAGAGGTCGGTGGACGACGACCGCATCGTAGCCGTTACTTTCGCCACCTGCACCGATTTCGAGCAGTGCCGGCGACGGGTGCTTGATGCGGTGGACGAGGCGTTCGGAGTTCAGGACGGCTCGGCCACGATCGAGGTCGATGTGATCGGCATCAGCATGGGCGGACTCGTCGCGCGCGTATCTGCGGAGCCGAACGATCCCAACGCCCGTCGCCTGCGGATTGCCCGCTTGTACACGATCTCCAGTCCGCTGCGCGGCGCGCGGGCGGCGGATTTTCCGATCGTGCTCACGAGCCTGCATCGCGACATGCGCGAAGGCTCGGACCTGCTGAATCGGCTCAACGCGCAGGCGCCGGGATATCCGATCATTGCTTACACGCGACTGAACGACCGCACGGTGGGTGAGGCGCTGGCATCCCCTGCCGGGCAGGATCCGCGCTGGCTGGACACACCTCCGCTCGAGATCTCACACCTCGGATCGATGATGGACAAACGAATCACCGCCGACATCATGCGCCGGCTGCGCGGCGAGCCGCCGTTCAGCTCCGACCCGCCCGCCCCGCTGCC
>JBGTBZ010000138.1:0-3404 GCA_041749155.1 Phycisphaerae bacterium | reverse complement strand
CCGCGGCGGCGGCCACCTGCGGCTGGCCCTGGTTGAGCAGCGGGATCGGCAGCGCCAGCGTCGGGCCGACTGTCCACGTCCCGTCGTCCGCTTCGCGCTCTGCCTTGGCGCCAAGCTCCAGCTCCGGCAGCAGGGCGGAGTTGCGCTCGAGTCTGAGCGCTTGCGACGACTGCTGCGCCTCCTGCCTCAGGGCGCCCAGGTCGAGGCTGCTGCTGGTCGCCTCGGCCAGAACGTCCTCCACCGGCACGACGGCGTCATCCGCCGCCAGCTCCGGCAGGCGTTGCGGGACCTCCCACGCCCCCGCCGATCCGCCGCGAAGGCCCATCAGGGCATTCAGGCGCTGCCGGTGGGCCAACACCTGGTACTCCGCGGCGGAAAGGTCCGTGCGCGCCTCCTCGAGCTGCACCTGCTGGAGGTCCAGCGTCAGTTGCGTGATGTTCCCCGCCTCGCGGATGCGGCGGGCCAGCTCATAGGCCGCTTCCGCCGCCGCAAGGCTCGACTGGCGCATCTCCAGCATCTGCCGCGCCGCCACCATGTTCACGTATTCCTCGCGGACGTCGGCGGCCAGGTCAAGCACGGAACCAGTCACGCGCAGCTTCTCGGCCTCGAAGCGCGCCGCCGCAATCCGCTTCCTCATCGGAATCTGAAGGATCCCCAGGAACTCCTGCACCACCGACAGCTCCAGTCCCGTCCCCCCGCCGCCTTCGACGAAGCCAACCTCCGCCTCGAACACCGGATTCGACAGCAGGCCCGCCGCCACCAGGTCCGCCTGGGCGATCATCAAATCCTCGTACGTCGCCTGGAGCCGCCGGTTGCCCAGCAGCGCGATCTGAACCGCCTGGTCTATCGAAAGCTCCCCCGACGCCATCGCCCTCACCTCCGCCGCCACGGCGGCATCGGCGGCAGTGCCCTGGTTCCAGTGCACCCGCAATCCCCCCGTCCTGTCGGCGGCGGCACTGGCGACGTCATCAAACCCCGCCTCGCGCGGGACCCTGGCGCAACCAGCAGCCAACGCCAGACCGCAGATCAAGCTGAATGCAGACAAATGGTGGATTATCCTGATCAACGCTGCTCCTCGTCTGCGTGCATCTTACGTTCATTTGAGGCCACAGCCCTTCCCCAGCTCACACCCCTGCTCCCGTCGCGATCTGTGCCAGGCCTGCTCGCGCCTTCTGCCACTCATCCTTCAATACGCAGGCTGAGTGGAGGCCGCCGCCCGGGCATCATTGGCTGCGCCCTCGCCATGCCTCGGCGTCGAGCACGTGCACACCCCCGTCGTCGTCGAGCGTCATGCCTGTCACCGACTCGACCCAGTTGCGAATCGCCGGCGGTTCGCCGGCAATGGGGGTCGGCAGACTCCAGAAGTGTGTTTGCACGGACTGCGCGCCTGGCGGCGCGCCGAGCGCTTTGGCAGAACCGTGGGCGGCATAGACGGTGCCGCCGTCCGCGAGGAAGCCGACACGCGCGACGCTCGAATCATGTCTCGCGGGAGGGCCAACCGGCTTGCCGGTGCCCAGGTCCCACAGCGAGGTCTGGCCATCGTTTGCGCCCGTGAGCAGCATCCGGCCATCTGCGCTGAAGGCGGCGGCGAAGATGAACGCGTCCTGCCGGAGGATCGCGCCCATCGGCTGGTGGGTCTGCACATCCCACACGCGTGTCCCCTCATGTCCGCCCACGGCCGCGTACCGGCTATCGGCTGAGAACGCGACCGCCGCGGCGGCGGTGGCGTGCGGGAAGACTGCGATCAGCGTCCCTGTGGTGGCATCCCATAGGCGTGCAGAGCTATCAGCGCCGCCGGTGATCATGAGCTTTCCGTCAGGGCTGAAGGCTCCGCTGAAGGTTGGCCCGGCGGCGGCGCCCTGGGGCAGGTGCAGCAGCTTTCGGTCGCTGGCGACCTCCCAGACGCCACCGGCGTTCCAGTTGCCGACCAGCAACCGCGTGCCGTCGGGACTGAAGGTGGCGAAAAAGCTCTGGCCTGGCAGGCTGCGGACGAGCCGGCCGGTTCGGAGGTTCCAGAGATGGGTTATCATGTCGTTGTCGAGAGTGGCCGCCATCGCGCCGTCGGGGCTGATGGCGCCCGCCATGAGCTGGACCGGTCCATCATGCTGCAGGGAGACCCCAACCAGCTCCTCCGTATTCGTGTCACGGATTGTGACGCGGTGCTGCTGGTCCTCACTGAGTAAGAATGTACGACCTGGCGCCGCCTCCAGCGGCGTCAGGGGCCGTTCGTCGCGCGTCATCTGCGGCATGCGCCACAGGCGTACACTGTGGTCCAGCGCTCCCGTCGCGAAAGCCGACCCATCCTCTGTCAGCGCCAGCTCCAGCAACAGCATCTCATGGCGCAAGGGCGGCCCGATCTGCTGGCCCGTCTCCAGGTCCCACAGCCGGGCGGTACCGTCGAAACAGGCTGTGATGGCCTTGCGCGACGCTGCCTCAGGATGAAAGGCCACCCGCCGGACTGGAGCGTCCTGCCGCCAGAGCAGGCTTTGCGCCGGAGCGGCGCCTGGCGCCGTCGAGAGATCGCACAGGCGCACCGCGAAGTCGAAGTGCCCGCTGAGGATCTGTCGCCCGTCCTGGCTGAAAGCCATATGCACGGTGACGCTCTCCTGGACAAGCGGCGGGCACCACTCCTTGCCTTCTAATTCCCAGATACGAATGGCTCCCGGGTGGCGGTCATCAGCCCATACCGCTGTCGCGACGGCGAATCGAGTACCGTCCGGCGCGAACGCCATTGCATAAGGTGCCAGCTCGTGAGCCAGCGCCGGCCCTGAGGCGGCTCCCGTGGCCATCGCATGCAACTGCACGGTGCTGCCCTCCTGCACGCGCCCGCGCGTATTAAGCCACCCGAGCAGGACATTCTGGTGGTCGGGGCTGATCTCAACGCTCACCACATCGCCGGGCTTCTCCAGCTCCCAAATCACCTGCCCGGTTTCAACATCGAACAGCCGCACCATTCCGCTGGTGTAGCCCACCAGAAGGCGCGACAGGTCTCTGCTCGCCGCTGCCGTGTAAGAGGCCTCTCCATCGTGGGTGAAGTAGCGCAGGTTCCGGCCATCCCGGGCGTCGACAACCCGAACATGCAGGCGGGTACCATCCGCGCCAGCCATCAGCAGGCGCTGCCCGTCAGGAGACAGAGCCAGCGTCTCGGGAGGACCGTCCGCGTCCAGCACCTGCTGAAGCTGCACGGCCTCGCGCGACCATGCGCCCAGGTTCATGCGAATCGCCTGTTCAAGGTCGCCGGCATCCGCGGGAACAAGCTCCAGAGCGCGGGCCATCCAAAGCAGCGCCAGATTGACGTCACCCTGCTCGCCGACCAGCTGCCCCTTGTCCAGCGCCAACTCCGCGGCAAGACGCTGCGATGCCCTCAGGGCCGCCGCAGTGCGTGCCTGCTCGCCGGCAAGAGC
>JBGTBZ010000137.1:0-1642 GCA_041749155.1 Phycisphaerae bacterium | reverse complement strand
TCCCTCCCGAACAACCTGCACGCCCAGTGGTCGATCGCCGCGCTGCGCGCCGGGCGGCATGTGCTCTGCGAGAAGCCCCTGGCGATGCATCCGGCCCAGGCCAGGGAAATGTTCTCCGCCGCCCGGGAGGCGGACCGGACGCTGATCGAGGCGTTCATGTACCGCACGCACCCGCAGACCCGCGCCCTGCTGGCGGCGGTGCGCGAGGGGGAGATCGGGCGGCTGACGCACATCCGCACGAGCTTCTGCTTCCGCCTGCGCAACACGGAGGGGAACATCCGATTGGAATCGGAGATGGGTGGCGGCGCGCTGATGGACGTGGGGTGTTACTGCCTCGACTTCTCGCTGCTCGTGGCCGGCTCGCCTGTGAAGCAGATCCACGCCGTGGACCGCGAGCACTCGCCGACCGTCGACATGATGACCAGCGGCGTGCTGGCTTTCGAGAACGGCGTGCAGGCGACGTTCACCTGCGGGATGGACGCCCAGAGCGACAACACCGCCGTCATCAGCGGGACCGAGGGCTACATCACCGTCGCCTGGCCCTGGAAGCCCACGAACGAGACGGCGGGCTTCACCATCGCCCGCGGCATCCCACCGAAGCAGGACCTGAAGCCTGGCGAGACCGCCATCGCCCCCCCGCCGCGGTTCGTGCAGGCGAAGGCGGATCTGCCGCTGTTTGCCCTGGAAGCCCACGCCTTCGCCGCCGCCTGCCGGGGGGAGGCGGAGCCGTTTATGACTGAGGCGGAGTCGCTGGCGCTGGCGGAGGCGATGCTGGATGTGCGGATGTCGGGCGTCTGGTAGCGCTACGGCCTGCTTTTCTGCTTCCGCGGCAGCAACAGCCAGATGGCAACGATTAGGGCGCCGGCGGCGATGGCGCCGTAGCCGACTCGCCACATCATGACGTTGTGGTCGCTGGGCTCGAAAGTGGCCATGAAGCCGAAAACGGCAAAGGCGGCGATGCCCAGGAGGAGGATGGCGTAGACGAAGCGAAAGGCCCGCAGCATGGCGGCATTGCACCACCGCCGGGCGGCGGTTGCAAACGCCGGGGTGGTTTCGCAAGATGCCGGTCCATGGCGCGTCCGCTTCTCACCGTGTTTCTCGCTTTGCTGCTCGCCGGCTGTGCCGGCGAACCGGGGTTGGTACACCGGCCAGCGCCGGGTGCTTTGGGGCCTTATTCGGGGGCGGTGCTGACGCAGGACCTGATATTCGTCTCCGGCAAGATTGGCCAGCGCGGCGGGGAGTTTGATCACGAAGTCCAGACCGCCATTGACGCGGTTGAGCAGGAGTTGGCCGGCGCGGGGGCGTCGCTTGGGGATGTGGTCAGCGTGAACGTCTTCCTGACGGACATGGCGGAATACGCCCGCTTCAACGAGCTCTACGCGAGCCGCTTCCCCGAGCCATATCCCGCCCGTGCGGTCGTCGCCGTCGCCGCCCTTCCGGGTAATGCACGCGTGGAGATCCAGGTCGTCGCCGTCCGTCGCTGATGGAGGATCTTTCGTGCCTCGGGTGGCGACGCAAGTTCCAGGAGATCGGTCATGCACAGCCGTAGACGCTTTCTCGGAGGGCTGGCGCTGCCCGCCATCACCGCGGCGGGCATCGGGCGATATGCCACGCTCGAGCCGGCGGCGATCGCGATCTCCGC
>JBGTBZ010000136.1:0-2294 GCA_041749155.1 Phycisphaerae bacterium | reverse complement strand
GGGCGCCGGGGGAGCGGCTGTGGGCGGTGGGGACGAGCGTTTACCTGAGCGGCGACCGTGGCCTGAGCGCATACGACCTGAAGCTGCCCGGGCGTCAATGGTCGCGCCTGAACGCCCAGCTCGTGCGGGAGTTTGACCCGGCGATCAACCTGGGCGTTGCCATTGGGCAGGATCATGTACTTCTGTTCGACCAGCCGCGCTCTACGTCGCGGCGGAGGATCGAGCATCCGACGCTGCGAGTGACGTCCTTCAGCCGGCAGCGGCTGCCCGACGGGCGCGAGAGCGGGCAGCAGCAGCACGAAATCGAGTTGGCGCCCGGCACCCTGGGCCTCGACCAGCCGGTTGGCGGCTACCAAGCGGCGGACGGCGGCCTGGCGATACTGACGGAAAGCGGGCGGCTGGTCTTTCTGCGCAGCGGACGGTAGTGAGGCGGGCGTTCCTCACCTCTCCTGCGGCCCCCCCCAGTTCTGGGGCGGCGGGGACGGGGGCGCGGTTAGTGGCGGCGGCTGCTGGTAGTAGCCCTGCCAGGCGGCCTGCTGGCCGGCCATGTAGCTTTGCGCCTGTGCTTGCATCTGCCTCGTCCGCTCGCCGAGCGACTTGGCGAGGAACACGATCAGCAGCACGATATCCAGCAGCACGAGCACGCTGAGGATCAGGCTCGACACGACCACCCATGCCGGCAGGTTGGGCATGTCCGGCCCTGCCATCGCGCCGGAGAGCTGGATCACATTGCCCAGCACGCCGAAAATCGCAAACAGCCCCAGCAGCCCGCCGACCACGATCGCGGTGATCGTCGCGCCGCGGCCGCCCTTCTTCACAAACGGCACGAGCACCAGCAGCAGCAGGACGATGATGCCCATGCAGGCGCCGATCCCCACGGTGTACATCGTACGGATGGTCTCGAGCCCCATGCCAGCGTCGGCGAGCTGGTCTCGGGATCTTGGGGGCACAAAGTCCGTCACCGGGGCGGTGGCGTAGTAATAGATACTGAGCACCGCTTGCACGATGTACAGGGCGACCAGCCCGAGTAGAAGCATCGCCGCGATCGTGGCCGGGCGGTTGCCGGACGGGGGCGGCGAGCTCGACTGGTAGTCGGGATAGGCCGAAGGAGCCTGGTAGGGAGCGTACGGGTCACTCATGGCTATCGCATCCTACCCTGCCCGGGAAGGATAAGTCGCCCCGACAAGGGCCTACCGCCACAGTCCGTCGCCAGGAGCCTGCCCCTTGGTCTACCGCGCCAGCAGCACGGCCGCCCCGGCGACGGCGGCGGTTTCTACTCGCAGGATGCTGGCGGTGAGCCGTGCTGGCGAGACGCCGGCGGCGGCGATAGCGCTGAGCTCGGCCTGCTCCCACCCCCCTTCGGGGCCGATGAAGAGGGCCTGGGCGTCCATCGAGGCCAGTGGCGGGCCATGAAGCTCCGTTGTCAGCACAGCGCCGCGGCCGCCGGCGGCGGTGAAGTGGGCCAGGGCGTCGGGCAGGGGCATCGGGTGATGAATCACCAGAACGCCGCTCCTGCGGCTTTGCTTGGCGGATTCACGGGCGATGCGCGTGAAGCGATCGAGCTTTCCCGCACCAGGATCGACGACGGAGCGGGCCGTCAGCAGGGGCACCAGTGCGGACGCGCCCAGCTCGCTGAGCTTCTCGACCATCCAGTCAGCCCGGTTCCCCTTGGGGATTGCGGTGTAGACGCCCAAGGCCTTTTGGGCGCGGGAAGCAGGCCTCGGATGGGCAATGAGCCTCACGAGCCACTCTCCCCGTTCCTGGACCAGAACGCCGGTGGCGGCGCGGCCCTCATCGTCGAAGGCCTCGACGGCTGATCCTGCTTCCAGCCGCCGCACGCGTACGAGGTGCCGGGCCTGGTCCGGGGCTATGGGGACGTGGGCGCCGGATTTGGCGCCCTGGAGCGTGTCCAGATGCACCCGAGGAGGCCCGGCAGGCACAGGTCGTGAACTTTCGGAGGAATCGGGTACCATGGCTGGCAAGCGGGCTCCATTATGGCATGATGCCCGCCGCATTGGCTCAGGGATCGAGCCGATCACGCCACGGACCTCGACACACCCATGGAGGGCGTCGTGCCGCAACGGTCAACCCAGGCATCCGAAAGTTCCCGCCCCACCGCCACGCTCGACGTGCCGCGGCCCAGTTCCGCCGAGCTGTTGCTGGCGCGCATGGCGGACGTGGCGATCGACCGCATGCTCTCCGAGCCGCCCGCGACAGAGGACGAGGAGGGGGAGGGCGCGCAGGGGCCGATCCTCACTCGCGAGGAGGCGGCGGCGCTGGATTTTGGAAACGAA
>JBGTBZ010000135.1:0-4668 GCA_041749155.1 Phycisphaerae bacterium | reverse complement strand
TCTCGCTGTCGCGGGCGCTGGGGCTGCTGAAGCGCGAAGCCTCTCACTCGGGGGCGCGGCACGTGTGGGGTCGCGTGTACGAGGATGTCGTGGGTGGCGAGCCGCTGGCCGATGCCCTGGCGAAGTGGCCGCAGGCCTTTTCGAACATCTACGTCGCCATGGTGCGGGCCGGCGAGGCGGGCGGATTCCTGCATGTCGTGCTCGCCCAGATCGCCGAGTTCCGCCAGCGCGAGCAGGACCTGAAGGGCAAGGTGAAGGCGGCGCTGGTCTACCCGATCGCCCTGGCCACGATCGCCACGGGTGTGATGATTTTCCTGCTGACGTTCTTCATCCCGCGATTCAGCCAGATCTTCGCCCAGTTCGGCAGCGACCTGCCCCTGATCACGCAGATCGTCGTCGCCGTCAGCCAGGCGCTTCTGAGCTATGGCGTGTTCATCCTCGCCGCCTTGGTCTTGGCGCTCGTGGCGATTCGTCGGGCGGCAGACACCGAGCAGGGGCGTCGCCGGCTGGAGCAGTGGATGCTGGCCACGCCCGCGATAGGCACCGTCATGGCCCGGTTCGCGCTGGTGCGTTTCTGCCGGATGCTGGGCACGCTCATCGGGGCGGGTGTACCGCTGGTCTCATCCCTGCGCACTGCCCGCGAGGCCTTGGGCAACCAGACGCTGGCCGACAGCATCACCGACGCCATCGACCAGGTGCAGCGCGGCACGCCCCTGTCCCGCGCCCTGGCCGGCAACACGCAGCTCTTCCCCGCCAGCGTCATCGAGATGATCAGCGTGGCGGAGGAGACCGGCCGGCTCAACGAAGAGCTGACACGGCTTTCCGTGGCCTACGAGGGCGACCTGGACCGGCACCTGCGGATCCTCGTGGCCCTCGCCGAGCCCCTGCTGCTCCTGATCATGGCGGCGCTGATCGGGACCGTGGTCATCAGCATGCTGCTGCCGCTGTTCACGCTGCAGGACATGATTAACTGAGAAGCAAGAAGATAGAAGCAAGAAGAGGTGTTTGAACATGAAGAACAGACGACACAGCAATCGCGGCGGATTCAGCCTCATGGAACTGCTGCTGGTGCTGGTGATCCTCGGCGTGCTCGCAGCCCTTGTGGTGCCTCGCTTCGCCAATCGCTCGCAGCAGGCCCGTGAGACTGCCGCCAAGGCGGATGTCTCCAGCATCGAGACCGCCATCGGCGCCTTCGAGATCGACAACGGCCGTTACCCATCAACCCAGGAAGGCCTGCAGGCGCTGATTTCGGCTCCCGCCGGGCTCGATGGCTGGCGCGGCCCTTACCTCACCCGAGGGCTCCCAAAAGACCCCTGGGGCAACGAGTACGTCTATCGCTACCCCGGCCAGGAGAACCCCGACGGCTTTGACCTCTACTCCATCGGCCCCGACGGCCGCGAGGGCAACGACGATATCGGCAACTGGTGACCCTAATGCCCGCCAGGCTCCATCGCGGTTTCACGCTGCTCGAGCTGGTGCTCGTGCTCATGCTCCTTGCGCTGGTCCTGGCCGCCGCCGCCCCTTCCCTTGGCGGCTGGAATCGGGGGCAGCGCCTGGAGAACACCGCCGAACGCATCCTGTCCGCGGCCCGGTTTGCACGATCCGAGGCCATTTCCAAGGCAGTACCCCACCGGCTGGAGATCGACGCCACCGCCGGCATTTTCCGCGTCACACGCCTCGAAGCCCAAACCTGGGTACCCGCGGGGGGTCAATTCGGACGCGACGTGGCCCTCTCTGAAGGCATGGGGCTCGAGCTTGTGCGACAGGATGAGTCCGGCACGCCCGCGATCGACTTTTACCCCAACGGCCGCATTTCCCCGGCAACGATCGAAATCTGGGCCGACTGGGGCGAAGTCGTGACGCTGCAATCCACCGCTGCGGCGGAGTCGCTTCGAATGGTTCGCGACAGGGGAGGTGCGTGATGGCGGCCGCGCGCGGTGTGACGCTGGTTGAGGTCCTGGCAACCCTCGTGCTGGTGGGGATCGTTCTGCCGGCATCGATGATGGGCGTGACGCTCTCGCTGCGCGCCGCACACCTGGCGCGGCACCAGCAGGAGGCCAGCCTTCTGGCAGAGTCGCGTCTGAACGAGATTCTCGCGCTCGGCGACGCGACCACCATGACCGGCGTCGGCGACTTTTCCCCGGATAGGCCCGACTACCGCTGGGAAACCTCGACCGCCGTCTCCGATTTCGGCCTGACGGAGGTCATCGTCACCGTGAGCTGGCTCGAGCGCGGGCGGGACCGATCCGTCTCACTCTCCACATTGCTTTACACCTCCACCGGCACGACCGGCACCGAAGCTTCCGGCACCGGCACGACCCCCTGACGCCTTGCGCACCGTATGACTTTGCCCGCAAGCCATCATCGCAGCAGCGCCCGCCGCGGGTTCACGCTTCTGGAGCTGGCGGTCGGGCTGGTAATGGTCGCGGTGGTTGGCGTGAGCCTGGCGACGGCCATGTCCATCGCCTTTCGGGCCCGCAGCAGCGCCCGCGAGCAGACCAACGTCGTCCGCGAGGCGATGATTGCGATGGACGTCGTGCAGCAGGAGATCGCCAGCGCCCTGCCGCCGAAGGCGGAGTCCCTGCTGGCGGGCCCTTTCATGGGCTACAGCGCCGGCACGTTCGAGTCTTCCGCCGATACCCTGGAGTTCTATTCCCTGGCCCGCGATGCCGGGGCGCCGGACGACGATCCGCTCTCCGACGGCCCGCGGTGGATTGAGCTTTCCCTCTCCAGCGACGGCGAGCGCGGCGTGCTGGTGCGGCGGATGCGGCGCAACCTGCTGGCGACGGTGCTGGACGACCCGGTGGAGGAGGCCCTGCTGGCGGGCGTGCGGGCTTTTGGCCTCCGCTACTTCGACGGCACCCAGTGGTACGAGGAGTGGGACTCGACCAGTTACAACAACAGCCTGCCACTTGCCGTTGAAGTCACGCTGGAGCTCGACCGCCCCTCCCCGACAGACCCGGAGCAGTATTACCGTCTCGTCCACGTGATCCGGATTCCCGCCGGCCGCCTGGATCTCATCAACCAGGCCCTGACCGGGGAGGAGCAATGACCGCCCCTCGCCGTCGCGGGACCATCCTCATCGTCGCGATGATCATCATCTTCGCGATCGCCGCACTTGTGCTGACGCTTGGACAGGCCATGCGCGTCGAGGCGATCGTTGCCGCCAACAACGTTGCTTCCCGCGAAGCCGCGGCGGCGGCGCATGGGGGAGAGCAGTATGTGCTGGCGATGCTGGCCGAGAGCTATGAGCCCGTCGAGCTGCTCGATCAGAGCTACTTCGAGGCCGTGTCCGTCGGCACTGGCTACGTCTGGTTCCTGCGGCCCGACTGGGGCGATCCCCTCATGCCCTCTTTCGGGTTGGTCGATGAGTCCTCACGCCTGGATCTCAACTCCCTCGACTACGAGCGACTGCGACTGCTTCCGGGCCTCACCGACGAGCGTGCCGCCGCCATCGTCGACTGGAGAGACGAGGATGAGACGCCCACCGACGGCATCGGAGCCGAGAGCCCGGTCTACTTCGCCCGTCCCGAGGGACACGCCGCTAAGAACTTGCCGTTTGAGACCGTCGAGGAGTTACTGATCGTCGAGGGATTCACCCGGCAGCTCCTTCATGGCGACGGCACAGCGCCGCCCCTTGGGCAGCAGGCGGGCCTGGCTTCCGGCGGGGCGGTCGGCAACGACACCTACCGCCCCCGCGGCTGGTTTGACCTGTTCACCGTCTGGAGCGGCGAAGCCGGCACGTCCCTTGACACGGGCGAGGACCGCCTCAACGTCAACGACCAGGAGGGCCGTGATGCCCTGCGGAGCCTGCTGATCGAAGTCTTCGGCGAGGCCCGGGGCGGCGAGTTCGGCTCGCGCATTCCGGCCACCAACTTCGAGGACATCTTCGACTTCGCCCTTCGCCTGCAGATGGAGCCGGCGGAGCTTGCCGAGATCGAGGACCGGATTACCGTCCTCAACGCCCAGACCATTACCTTCCAGGGGGGCGAAGGGGGGGGGCAGGTGGTGATCACGATGGTCTCGGGCGCCTCGGGCAAGCTAAACGTCAATTGGGCGCCGCGCGAGGCCCTGCTGACCCTGCCCAACATGGACGAGGCGGACGTGGAAGCTCTCATCTCACGCCGCAGCACCGAAAACCAGATCAATCCCCACTCCATCGCCTGGGTGCTGGATGTGCTGGGCACCCGAGCCATCGGGCTCGGCCGGCACATCACCGGCCGCGGGGCCTATTACTCCGCCGACATCCTCGCGGCGGCGGGCAATGGGCGGGCCTTCCGGCGGGTGCGGATCGTGGTGGATACCTCCGGCGACTATGGCCCGCAGATCGTCTATCGGCGGGATTTGACCGAGCAGGGGTGGCCCCTGGACCCCGCAATCCTCGAATCGCTGCGAGCCGGGCAGGGACCGCAACAAATCGGGGGTACGATACGTTTGAGATAGGGCCGGCCGTTTGCCGGCCGCGTTTGGCAGTCACAAGTCCGCATGAAGCTACCTCACGCCAGTTTTCTGGGCCTCGCGATCGGCGATCGGGAGATCGCCTGCGTGCAGATCGCCGGCGGCTCCGGCAAGCGACGGCGCGCCCGCGCCGCCCGTCTTGACCTGCCGGCGGACCTGTCGCACGACAAGCCCGAAACGCTTGGGGCCGCCCTGAAGGCGTTTCTAGTC
>JBGTBZ010000134.1:0-5069 GCA_041749155.1 Phycisphaerae bacterium | reverse complement strand
GGCTCAAGGCGGCGACCCAGCGCTGGTTCGGCGGACGCACCCGGCGCATCGGCGTGCCGATGAGCGCCATCACCGGCTTTTACCGCGACCTGGCGATCATGCTCGATGCCGGCATCGGCATCCGCGAGGCGCTCCAGACCCAGCGCCAGCAGGCGGCCGCGGTGGGGCCCGTCTTCCTTAGGATCGTCACCGAGATCCACGATCACATCGCCGATGGCGGATCGCTGGGCCAGGCGATGGCCCGCTACCCGGACGTCTTCGAAGAGCTGGAGGTCCGCGCCGTCGAGGCCGGCGAGCTGGCGGGCATCGTCGATGAGTCGCTGCGCCGCCTGGCCGACCTGCGCGAGCGGCGGCACAGGCTCAAGCAGCGCGTCATCACCGCGCTCACGTACCCGGCGATGGTGCTGGGGATCGCGGTCGTGATCACGCTGCTGCTGATGACGTTCGTCGTGCCGACGATCATCGCGCCGCTCGTGGAGAACAACACCAACGTCCCGCTGCCCACGCGGATCGTCAAGGGGGCCAGCGACCTGCTGCTGTGGGGCTGGTGGGCGCTGATCCTCCTCGCCGTCGGCGCTGTCTTTCTGTTTCGCTGGTGGGTGCGCAGGCCCGCGGGGCGCCGGACCTGGGACGCCTTTGTGCTTCATGTCCCGATCTTCGGCGGGCTGATCGAAAAGCACACCATTGCCCGCGCAGCCACGATCATCAGCACGCTGCTGCGTAGTGGGATTGGGCTGGTGGAGTCGCTGGGCGTCGCGCAGTCGACATGTCCGAATGTCGTTCTCAGCGACGCCATCGGCCGCTGGGAGAAGGGCGTCCAGGGCGGCCTCGCCCCGGATGTTGCGCTTGCCAACACGCACGCCTTTCCCCCGCTCATGGTCGAGATGGTCGCGGTCGGGACGCACTCCGGCAAGATGGAGGACACGCTGGACAAGCTCGCAGAGACCTACGAGCACCAGGTCAAGGAAACGTCCGACCGCCTTGCCTCGCTGGTCGAGCCGGCGATGGTCATCATCCTCGGCGGGATCATCCTGCTGATCATCCTGGCCGTCTTCCTGCCGTACCTGCAGATCCTGAACATCCTGTAGCGGCACTTTGCACCTAGACCGCACCGCGAAGCTCCGGATATGGTGCGGTGCAACGGAGCACGACCATGCAATACAGCCCACAGAACCGGTCCCAGTCATCCCGCGCCTCCACCCGCCGGCCGGCGGAAAACGTCAGCGAGCAGGAGCGGACGCTTTCCCTGATCGGGGCGGGGGCATTGCTGCTTTCCGGCCTGAGGCACCTTTCCCTGAAGCGCATGGCGGTGGGGGGCTACCTCGCCTACCGCGGCGCAACCGGCTATTGCCCGGTCAAGGATAAGCTTGAGCGTTCGGGCCTTCTCGAGCAGATCCAGGACGGCGTCGGCCGAAACCCCGCCTTCGCCGGTCCGCCGGAGGATGTCTGGCAGGAGCAGCCGCCGCAGGATGAGGTCGAGGAGGCCTCGATGGAGTCGTTTCCAGCGAGCGATCCGCCAAACTACAGCCGGTAGGACCCGAAATGGTGGCGAGCCAACGGCGGCCGGGGTAGATTCCTCATCTGACCTGTCCCCGCCATGGCTGCCACTGTACGCGCGCAATTGTCCCTGTTACTCCCGGCGCTGCTCATCCTGGGCGGAGTTTGTGGGTTTGCCTCGTCTCACATGATCGAATCCCAGTCGCGCAAGCCCATCGGTGCCCGCGCCGCCGAGCCGCCGGAGGGCGGGCCACCCAAGCCCGCCAAGGAAGTCAAACCGCCGGCGCCCTTCGAGCCGATTCCGACCGCGGCGCAGCTTAAGTGGCAGAAGCGAGAGCTGGCCATGTTCCTGCACTTCGGGCCGAACACGTTCACGGGCCGCGAGTGGGGCGACGGGACCGAGGATCCTGCCGTTTTCAATCCCACCGAGCTCGATGCCCGGCAATGGGCTCGCATCGCCAGGGAGACCGGCTTCAAGCTGATGATCCTGACAGCCAAGCACCACGATGGCTTCTGCCTCTGGCCCAGCCATGAGACGACGCACACGGTGGCCGCCAGCCCCTGGCGCGACGGGCGGGGCGATGTGGTGCGCGAGTTCGTGAACGGCGCCCGAGCTGAGGGCATGGAAGTCGGCTTCTATCTCTCGCCGTGGGATCGGAACGCGCCCAGCTATGGCGACAACCCCAGGTACAACGACATGTACGTCGCCCAGCTCAACGAGCTTCTCGGCGGGCGTTATGGCACAGTGGCGGAGGTCTGGTTCGACGGCGCAAATGGCGAGGGCCCCAACGGCAAGCGGCAGGAGTACAACTGGGAGCTGTTTCACATCACCGTGCGGCGGCTGCAGCCGGAGGCGGTGATGTTCTCCGACGCCGGACCGGATGTTCGCTGGGTCGGCAACGAGCGCGGCGTGGCGGGCGATCCGAGCTGGTCGCGGGTCGATCCGGATGTCGTCACCGAGCCCGGGCAGGGGGGCGAGAAGATCATCCATCACCTCCAGCACGGCGAGGCGCACGGCACGGTGTGGCGCCCGCCGGAGACCGATGTCTCGATCCGCCCCGGCTGGTTCTGGCGCGAGAGCGAGAACGAGAGGGTCCGCTCCGCGGAGAACCTGGTTGAGCTCTATTTCCTGTCGGTCGGGCGCAACAGCATGCTGCTATTGAACGTTCCGCCGGACACGCGAGGGCTCCTGCACGAGGCGGATGTCGAGTCCCTGCGGGGTTTTCGAGCGCGGCTCGGCGAGATATTCGCCACGAACCTGGCCAGGGGCGCGATCGCGACGGCGGACAACGTGCGCGGGCGCGACGCGTATCCCGATGACAAGAACCTCTGGTACCGCTACGAGCCGGTTTGGGCCGTGGACGGCAACGACCTGAGCTACTGGGCCACCGACGACGAGCGCACGGCAGGCACGATGGAGCTGGACCTGCGCGAGCCGAAGGTTTTCAACGTCATCTCCATCGCCGAACCGATCATGCTGGGGCAGCGGATCGCGAAGTTCCGCGTGGAGTACGAGGACGACGGCACCTGGAAGCCGCTCTTGGAGGGCCAGACCATCGGTTACAAGCGCCTGGCGCGCGTGCCGGACGTGCAGGCGCAAAGGGTACGGCTGGTCATCGAGGATGCGCTGGCCTGCCCTTTGATCTCTGAGTTTGGCCTCTACTTCGACCCGCAGGCACCCGAACTGGAATCCCAACGGCAGGACGCGCCGCAGGAGTGATCCCCGGTGGGGGCCGAAGTTCACAATGTCGCACCGCCGGAAGCGAGGCACGACATAACATGGGCCTTCGATGTCTTCGATGCCCTCAGAATCATCTCAGACGGCTGCGCCCGGCACGTCGCACGCTGGCCGGTGGGGGCGGCGGCTGGGGACCGCGGCGTTCCTCTTTTTCCTCATCAAGGGCCTGGCGTGGCTGATCGTGCCCGCGATCCTTGCGTGGTGGGCAACGCGCTAGTCATCCCGTCATCCGGCGAAGCGGTATTGCACCAGCTTCTGCAGCAGGATAAACCCCAGGAGCATGCCGCCGATGACGATCCGCATCAGGTAAGGGGTCAGCGTCCCCTCGAACGTCAGGCTCGTCTGGATGATGCCAAAGATCAACACGCCGATGAGCGTGCCCGCCATGTAGCCCACCCCACCGCGCAGCAGCGTCCCGCCGATTACGACGGCGGCGATCGCGTCAAGCTCCAGCAACTCGCCAGCGACGGCGCGGCCGCTGTTGGTGTAAAACGTCCAGGTGACTCCCGCCAGGGCAGCGCAAAGGCCGCTGGTGGCGTAGACCAGCACCTTGGTCCGCCGCACCGGCACGCCCATCAGCAGGGCGGAGCTCTCGTTCCCTCCGACGGCATACACCGCGCGGCCGAAGCGCGTCTGGTGCGCCGTCCACAGCGCGCAGACCAGCGCGAGCAGGAAGATCATGGCGGTCACCGGGAAGAAGTCGAAGCCGACATCCCCCGCCCAGCCGTACAGGCCGTGGCGGATGCCGATCGACTCCGGCGACACCAGGAATGCCAGCCCCCGCGCCAGGAACAGGCCCGCCAGCGTCACCAGGAACGGCGGGAGGGCGAAGAAGGCAATCAGGGCCCCCTGTCCCGCCCCGAAAAGCGTCCCCGCCGCCAGCCCCAGGGGGATGGCGAGCGCGGGGCTGATGTCGTGCACCTGCACCATCCGGGCCACGCCGATGCTCACAAGGCCGACGACCGCGCCGACGGACAGGTCGATTCCGCCGGAGAGGATGACGAACGTCATGCCGATCGCGGCCAGACCCAGGACGGCGTTGTCGCGCAGCAGGTTCTCGAAGACCCGCCAGGACAGGAAGTTGTCGTAACGGGCGGCGGCCCCGGCGTGCAGCAGCAGGAAGACGGCCAGCGTCGCGAGGATCGGCACGTGCTGCTGCGCCCGCAGCATCCAGGCGGCGCGGGCGGGGCGGCCGTAGTCCATTGTCGGAGGCGCGTTGCTCATGGTCCTGCCCTCCACAGCCGCAGCCGGCGGCGAAAGGCCTCGGATTGCAGCAGGCAGACCGCCAGCACGATGACGGCTTTGACGACCAGCGCCGCCTCCACCTGCAGGTTGTCGCGGATGATCGTGGTCGTCATGGTCTTCAGCAGCACCGCGCCGATGGCGGCGCCGACCAGCGAAAAGCGACCGCCCGTCAGCAGCGTTCCCCCGACGACCGCGGCGAGGATAGCGTCGAGCTCCCAGTAAAGTCCGGCGTTTGCGGCGTCGGCCAGGCGAATGTCGCTGGCATAAATCACCCCCGCGACGGCGGCGCACAGACCGCTGAAGACGTAGACAGCGAAGGTGACGGAGCGGACCTGCACGCCAGCGTAGCGGCTGGCCAGGGCGTTGTTGCCGATACTGCGGATGAAGAGCCCCAGGGCGGTGCCGCGCGTGAGCAGGGCGGTGAGCGCGAGCATGACCAGGGCCAGCGTGATCGGCAGGGGCAGGCCCAGGAACTGGCCGTTGTCGATATAGGTGAAGGTGCTGCTGGTAATCGGCACGTTCTGCCCCACGCCCTGCGCCACGCCGCGGCCCGCGACCATCACGATCAGCGTCGCCACGATCGGCTGCA
>JBGTBZ010000133.1:0-11297 GCA_041749155.1 Phycisphaerae bacterium | reverse complement strand
CAACGGTCCTGGCGGTGGGTGCCGGGCAATGCGTGGTCGTTGAGACGCCGGGGGGGCGGGTGGCGATGATTGACGTCGGCAGCACGTCGCTGGGCGATCCAGTGGAGAAGTGCGTCGGGCCGTTCCTTCGGTCGCGCGGGCATACGAAGGTCGATCTGCTGCTGCTGAGCCATGCCAACTGGGACCACTACGGCGGGGCGGCGGACCTGACGCAGCGGTATGGGGTGGGTGAAGTCGTTGTGGGAGAACACTTTGGGCGCGACGCGCAGGCGTTCGCCAGCGGCCGACGGCTGCTGGATGATCTGGTCCACCTCGATCGCCCTCCGCGGACGCTGGGGGTGGGGGATCTGGTGCCGCTGGGTCGGCAGACGAGCCTTCGGGTGATCTGGCCGCCACGGGATGCGACGGACCTTTCCAGCAACGACGCCTCACTGGTCGTAAAACTTGAGCACGCGGGGCGGAGCGTGCTGTTCAGCGGGGACATCCAGGAGGAGGGGATGCGCCGCTTGATGCGGCTGGCGGAGGCCGATTCGGAGCTCTTGCGGGCGGATGTGCTGATCGCCCCGCACCACGGCAGCAGCGAGGCGATCACGGAGCGGTTCGTAGAGGCGGTGGATCCGGCATGGATCATCAGCTCCAACGGCCGCGTTCTGTCGCAGAAGCAGCGGCGTTTCGCAGGGATGACGGGCGGTCGGCCGCTGCTTCGGACGCATGAAACCGGGGCGGTGATGATTTTGGTCGACGAAGCGGGCGTGCTGGAGGTTGAGACGTACCTGGGCAGCCGCCCGCGGAGCCTGAGCTACTCCGAGTGATCAATGCGACCGGGGCCGGTTCAGGCCCAGTTTTCGGTGCGGCATCGCCGGGGAGTGAACGGCTGCATGGCGCGGATCAGCACAAAGAGCATGCGCGTGCCCAGGCCCGGGCGGCCAGTTTCGATGACGCTCTTGAGGGTATTCAGTATGAGCTTCCCGCCGCCGGTCATCTGTTTGGCGCTCTTGGAGCCAGGGGTGAGGTCCTCGAGGATGAGGGTGAACTCGACTTCCTGGCCGATCTGCTGGAGCTCGTAGATGACCTTGCAGGGAGGATCTTCCATGCTGGTGAAACGGAAGGTATGCGCAAAGCGGGTCGGAGGGCGGACTTCCAGGATTTCGCCGACCACGCCGGTGTACTTGCCGTCGGGGGAGCGCATGGAGATTTTCGAGCCCGGCTCCAACGTGTCGTAGTGCATGCGCATGTTGAAAAAGCAGGGTATCGGCTGATCCGTGCGGGTGATTTCCCGCCAGACGTCATGGATGGCACCGCGGATGCGGATGCTCATGACGGCGCGTGTGGCGTCGGCGGCGGGGGTCGGAGCGGGCAGGTGATGCACAGGGGCAGGTTTTGCGGTTGCTTCAGGCACTTTGGGCCTTTCTTTGAACGGTCTGGGTGGCGCGGGACTCGACGCGTTCCTTGACGTCGAGCATGCGACCTGCCCAGAAGCGGCTGTAGGCGGTGGTCCATCGCTCGACGACCTGGGCGAGCGGAAGGCCGTTGAAGTAGTGGCGGCGCTGGCGGCCCTGCTTGTGGGAGATGACGAGGCGTGCGGCCTCCAGGACCTTGAGGTGCTTGAGGATGGCGATTCGAGAGAGCTGGAAGCCGTCGGCAAGGGAGGCGAGGGTGTCGCCGGGCTTTTCGACGATGCGGTCGACGAGCTGCCGGCGGACCGGGTGTGCGAGGGCGGCGAGGATCGCGTCGAGGTCCTGCTCCTGCATAGGT
Organism: Phycisphaerae bacterium; assembly: GCA_041749155.1. Taxonomy (GTDB): domain Bacteria; phylum Planctomycetota; class Phycisphaerae; order Tepidisphaerales; family Tepidisphaeraceae; genus JAEZED01. Next base: position 9,542 of record JBGTBZ010000133.1, on the reverse strand, counting down.
AACCAAATAGTTACGCTTTACGAAAGAGAAAGTCAAGGGGGTTGGGTGGGCGAACAGGAGCACCTTCGGCACGTAAGGACTTGGTGGGCACCCGCGAGCCTTAACCCGAGGGATGGATGCTCCGGCAGGCTTGCCCGTTGCTCGGTTAGCGTGGTAAAGTCGTGCTTGCGGCCATGCGCCGCCGCCCCCGCCTTTCACCGCGCCTTCCGTGCGGTAAACCCGCCAGCGGCTGCCAAAAGCGCCTGGTTGCCTGTTTTGTTCGCGCCGCGACGGTCGCCTTACCCTCCCAGCACTCATGGCCAAATCCCAAAAGCGCCTCGGCGAGATCCTGGTCGATTGGGGCATCATTACCCCGAAGGAAGTCGAGCGGGGGCTCTCCCTCGCCAAGGAAAAGCGCATGCGCCTCGGGGAGGCACTGCAGGACCTGAAGCTTTGCACCGACGCCAACATCTACAAGGCACTGGCGGCCCAGCAGGGAATGGAGTTCGTCGACCTGGACAAGACCAGCGTGCCGCCGGGCGCGGTGAATCTCATCCCGGACGACCTGATCCGCAAGCACCTGATCCTGCCGCTGGGGACGGAGAACGGCAAGCTGCGCGTCGCCCTTCACGATCCGCTGGACATGGAGCTGCAGGATGTGCTGCGCTTCCGGCTGGGCAAGGACATCCGGGCCGTGATCGCCCCCAAGAACCGGATCAAAAGCGTGATTGACGAGATGCTGAACACGACGGCGGCCAACACCATCGATAAGACGATGGACCGGACGATTGACCGCCTGCGTGGCACGCTGGACGAGTCGATGGACCGGTCGTTCGACCGGTCGGTAGACCACAGCCTGGACCGCTCGGTGGACAAGTCGATCGACCTTGCGGGCGTTGGAGAGGACCTGACGGACGACCCGACGCAGGCCCCGATCATCAAGCTGGTGCAGGCGCTGATCAGCGAGGCTGTCCGGACGCGTGCCAGCGACATTCACATCGAGCCGATGAAGGACCGGGTGCGGGTGCGCTACCGCATCGACGGCGAGTGCATCGAGCGCGACAACATCCCGATCCGCATGCGCGGCCCGCTGATCTCCCGCGTGAAGATCATGGCGGGCATCGACATCGCCGAGAAGCGCCTGCCGCAGGACGGGCGCATCAAGCTGACGGTGGACGGGTCGCTGATCGACTTCCGCGTCAGCACGCTGCCGGCTTATCACGGCGAAAGCACTGTGCTGCGTATTCTGCGGCCCGAGGGCGTGCGCCTGGGCCTGGAGAACATGGGCTTCGAGGAGGATGACTACAAGCAGTTCCAGAAGATCATCCGCCGCCCCAACGGGATCTTCCTGGTGACGGGGCCGACCGGCTCGGGCAAGACGACGACGCTTTACGGGGCCCTGAACGTCCTGAACCGCCCGGACAAGAAGATTATCACGGCGGAGGACCCGGTCGAATACAACTTCCCGGGGATCAATCAGTGTCAGGTGCGCGACGCGATCGGGCTGAGCTTCGGCAAGATCCTGCGGGCGATGCTTCGCCAGGCTCCCAATATCATCCTGGTCGGCGAAATCCGCGACCTGGAAGTGGCCGAAGTGGCGATCCAGGCGGCACTTACAGGCCACCTGGTCTTCAGCACGCTGCACACCAACGACGCGCCAAGCGCCATCACGCGACTGATCGATATGGGGGTCAAGCCGTTCCTGGTGGCCAGCTCGATCCAGGCGGTGATGGCCCAGCGGCTGATTCGGGTTCTCTGCCCCAAGTGCAAGCAGCCGGACAAGGAGCCAGAGGAGAACTGGCTGCGTCTGGCGGGCTTCAAGCCGGGGGACCTTGAGGGCCACACGCTGTACAAGGCGCGGGGCTGCGACCACTGCTCGGGCACGGGCTTCCGCGGGCGGCTGGCGATTTTTGAGCTGATGCAGATGAACAACGAGATCCGCATGCTGGCCTTCGAGCGTGCGGCGACGAACAAGGTCCGCAAGGCGGCTATCAACAGCGGCATGAAGAGCCTGCTGGCCGACGGGCGGATCAAGGTGCTCAGCGGCGTAACGACCGCGGAGGAAGTGGTGAAGGTGGCGCAGATCGAGGGCGTGGCGAACCAGTAGAATGTCCCAGGTCTCTCGTGCTCCGCCGCCGCGGGCGGCTGACGGCGCCGCGGGATGAGTTACGAGGGACGATTTACAAGGGACAAAGGACCCCGCAACCATGGCAACAGTTCAGATCGACCGCCTGCTCGAGACGGTCGTAAAGCGCAAGGCTTCGGACATTCACCTGGCGGTGGGGCGCCCCCCCACGCTCCGGCTCAATGGCCGCCTGCGTGAGCTTCAGACGAAGGTACTGGACGGCGAGGACACGGTCTCGCTGATGAAGGCGATCACGCCCGAGCGCATCCAGCAGGAATATGAAGAGCAGGGGTCGGGCGACTTCGGCTTCAGCTTCGGCGAGGACACGCGCTTCCGCGTGGCCATCTTCAAGCAGCGTGGCAACTGCTCGCTGGTGCTGCGGCGGATTCCCAACAACATCATGACTTTCGAGCAGATCGGCCTGCCGGCGATGGCCGAGCAGATCTGCCGCCGCCCGCGGGGGATCTTCCTGGTGACCGGTCCGACCGGCTCGGGCAAGACAACGACGCTGGCGTGCATGGTCAATTACATCAACGAGCAGTTCGATCGGCACATCATCACGATGGAAGACCCGATCGAGTATTACCACAATCACAAGAAGTCGATCGTGGTTCAGCGCGAGATCGGCGTGGACACGCCCAGCTTCTCCGAGGCGCTGCGCCGGGCGCTGAGGCAGGACCCGGACGTCATGCTGGTCGGCGAAATGCGCGACTTGGCGACGATCGGCGCCGCCATCACCGCGGCGGAGACGGGACACCTTGTGTTCGGGACGCTGCACACCTCGGGCGCTGCCAGCACGATCAACCGCATCATCGACGCGTTCCCGACCGACCAGCAGGAGCAGGTGCGTGTTCAGCTGGCCAACAACCTGATCGCCGTGCTGAGCCAGGCGCTGATGCCTCGCAGCGACATCGACGGGATGGTGGCGGCTTACGAGTTCATGTACGTGACGCCGGGCATCCAGAACCTGATCCGGGAGAACAAGAGCTTCCGCATTGACTCGGAGATCCAGACGGGGAAGCGCTACGGCATGCAGTTGCTGGACGACAACCTCTGGCAGAAATACCTGGCGGGCATGATCAGCGCCGAAGATTGCATCGACCGGAGCAAGAACCCGGGATACATGATGGAGCGCATCCGAAACCTGGGCGTGGATGTGGCCACCGCCGACGACGCGCTGATTGCGGAGGCAGACGAGGCTGCCGCCACGGGCGGGACGGACCAGAGCCCGGAGGCCAAGCAGGCGGAGATAGAGGCGCGGCGCAAGCGCATGGGCGGTGACGGCAAGAAGCCCTGATAGAACGGCGTAACGGCAACGCACAGGACGTGAGCAATATGACCCAAATCGCAAATCCACCATCGGGCGGTGCCGCGGGCGGCGGCGGTCGCATTCCGCCGGTTGACCAGCTCAAGGGCCGCCCGCTTGGGCGCGTACTGAACAAGATGGGCCGCGTGACGCGCGAGCAGGTGGTCGACTCGCTGAACTTCCAGAAGCAGAAGGGCGGTGCGCTTGGCCAGATCATGATCGACCTCGGTTACATCACCGAGGGCGACCTGAACATCGCGCTGGCGGCCCAGCGCGGCTACGAACTGATCGACCTGACGGGCGTTGAGATTCCCGAGGAGGCGATCAAGGCGGTGCCGGCGCAGACGGCGCAGACGCATAAGGTGCTGCCACTGTCGTTCGACGAGAAGCGCAAGCGCCTGCTCGTGGCCATGGCCAGCCACGACAACTTCCAGGCCCTGGACGACCTGCGCAGCCTGATGGGCTACACGGTCACCGCCAAAATCGGCGACAAGGCCAAGATCGAGGAGCTGATCAAGAAGCACTACCAGGCCGAGGCCGAGAGCTTCGGCTCGCTGATGGGCGACTTCGAGGCCGACGAGAGCGTCAAGGGCCTTAAGGGCAAGAAGGGGACCGACTCGATCGACCTGGATGTGCTTAAGGGCGCCGCCGACGCCAACCCGGTCCGCAAGCTCATCAACCTGGTGCTCCTGCAGGCCATCAAGGACAAGGCCTCGGATATTCACTTCGAGCCGTTCGAGGAAGAGTTCAAGATGCGCTACCGCATCGACGGCATCCTCTACGAGATGATGCCGCCGCCGGCGCATATTGCGCCGGCCATCGCCAGCCGCATTAAGGTCATGGCAGGGCTTGACATCGCCGAACGGCGCATGCCGCAGGACGGCCGCATCGAGCTGACGGTGAACAACCAGCCGGTGGACCTTCGCGTGAGCGTGCTGCCGACGATGTTCGGCGAGAGCGTGGTGATGCGCGTCCTGGACCGCAGTAACGTCAACCTGGACCTGGACAAGATCGGCCTGCGCGACGACGACCTGCGCACCATGCGCACCCTGATCCACAAGCCCAACGGCATCGTCGTCGTCACCGGCCCGACCGGCAGCGGCAAGACGACCACGCTTTACTCGGGCCTGCGCGAGCTGAACACCATCGATTCCAAGCTGATCACCGCCGAGGATCCGGTCGAATACGACATCGACGGGATCATCCAGTGCCAGATCAAGCCGGACATCGAGCTGACGTTTGCCCGAATTCTGCGCAGCATGCTGCGCCAGGACCCGGACATCATCCTGGTCGGCGAAATCCGCGACAAGGAGACGGCGGAGATCAGCGTGCAGGCCTCGCTCACGGGGCACCTTGTGTTCTCGACGCTGCACACCAACGACGCCCCCAGCTCCATCGCCCGGTTGCTGGATCTGGGGCTGGAGCCGTTCCTGGTGACCGCGACCCTGGAAGGCGTCGTGGCCCAGCGGCTGGTCCGCAAGATCTGCTCAAAGTGCAAGGCCGAGTACAAGCCCACGCTCGAGCAGCTCATGGAGTTAGAGCTGCTGGAGGATGACGTCAAGGGCCACGTCTTCCACTACGGCCGCGGCTGCGACAACTGCAACAACACCGGCTATCGCGGGCGGCTGGGCATTTTCGAGATCATGACGCTGGACGACGACATGAGGGACATGATCGTAAAGCACGCCAGCACCCAGCAGCTTCGCGCCGAGGCCCGCAAGCGCGGCATGCGCACCCTGCGCGACTCGGGCCTGCTGGCCATCTACGAGGGCATCACCACCATTGAAGAGGTCGTCCGCGAGACCATCATGGAAGAGGATTGATCCGCGCGGGGTGGATCCTGTCAGAAAGCTGCTCTTTCGCCGGCCCGGTGTCGGCACGACCGGTGCGCGTTGCGCTTGATGGGGGAAGGACTTGCGCGCAACGACCGCATTTGAGTGGTCTATTTTTCAGGTCCCAGAACTAACGACCCAACCGGCCGTACATCTGTGACGGCTGGCCGGGTTTTTCGGTCTGGGAAGGGAATTGTCCCATAATTGAGGATGGCGCACGGCGAGGACATCTATACCCTCGTCCCACGCGGAGAACCGCCCACGGCGCTCCATGCCCACCCGAAGCTGTGCCAGGCCCGCTGCCCGCTGCTTTTTTAGGAACCGATCAGTTTCGCGCTGCCGCAGACCCGCCTCCCCGGCGTGGCACCCCCTTGCAGCGCGCCTCCAGGAGAATGCCGGAAATGAGCACCCTCGTCTCACGCCCGTCGCCGCTGAACGCGGCCCGTTACCTCGCCATTCCCGTCCTCCGCTCCGCCGTCAGGGCGATCGAGACGCTGGAGCAGCGCCGGCTTCTGTCGGCCAGTTTCGACGGAAATGACCTTCCGCCAGGCCTGGCGACGGTGCACGGCGCCGGCTGCGCCTGCGGGGGGTGCGGCGCGGTGAACTTTTTGGACGTGCCCCTGGGCGTCCGCGGACAGATCACCGAGAAGATCGAGAACGGCGCCTTCCGCGACGGCTCGGGAGAGGCCTATTTCTTCGACGCCGCGCCGGCTTTCGTTGCCCAGGCCGATGACCTTGGCGGCGGCGACGGCGGCGGTGGGGGCGGCAGCGGCCTGGCGGTGCCGATCTACGAGAGCAACCCGGCCGCTTCGCAGAAGATCCTCCTGGACTTCGACGGGCAGGTCGTCAGCGGGACGTTCTGGAACGACTACAACAACGGCAACCCGATCCACGCGCCGCCGTACAGCACCGACAGTGACATCTTCAACTTCAGCGCCAGCGAGCTGGCCAACATTCAGCAGATCTGGCAGCGTGTGGCGGAGGATTTCGCGCCGTTCAACGTGGACGTGACGACCAAGGACCCCGGATCCGCGGCCTTCACCGCCGGGGCGCAGGCCCTGCGGGTGATGATCAGCACGGACGTGGACGATGTGTCCATGGGCGGGACGGGCAACCAGTGGTTCAGCGGGGCCGGCGGCGTGGCCTATCTGGGCTCCTGGCGCTGGACGACGGACACGCCGGTCTGGGTCTTCGAGAACAACCTGGGCAACGGCTTTCCCAAGTATGTGACGGAGGCCGCCAGCCACGAGGTAGGCCACGCGTTCGACCTGGTGCACGACGGCGTGATCGGCGGCACCGCCTATTACCGCGGGCACGGCAGCGGGCCGACGGGGTGGGCCCCGCTCATGGGCGTGGGGTACGACCGCAATCTTTCGCAGTGGAGCAAGGGCGAATACGCCAACGCCAACAACACCGAGGATGACCTGGCGATCATCACCAAGTCGAGCAACAAGGTGATTTTCCGCGCGGATGACGCCGGAAACACCATCGCGACCGCCAAGACGCTGCCGGCGACGAACCCCAGCTCCACGCTGCGCCAGTTCAACGGCGCCGGCATCATCGAGACGCGGACGGATGTGGACGTCTGGAAGCTGGACCTGACCGGCGGAAACGGCCGGCTGACGCTCCAGGTCGCCCCGTTCTTCCACCTCTCGGGCTACAACAACCTGGACGTGAAGGCGGACCTTCTGAATTCCGCCGGCTCGGTCGTGCTGTCGGTGAATCCGGTGGACGACGTGGACGCGTTCTTCGACCTGGATCTGGCCGCCGGGACGTACTACCTGCGCGTCGATGGCGTGGGGAAGGGCGACCCGCTGACCACCGGCTACACCGACTACGCCAGCCTGGGCCAGTACGACATTTTCGGTGACTGGACGTATTCCGGCAGCCAGGGCGAGTACTTCGAGGAGACCGGCGGAAAGGTCGAGATGGAGGCGGAGGCCTTCACCGGCCAGGGCGCCGGCAGCGGCAACTCTGCCAGTCACACGTGGAGCCTGATCAGCGACACCGCCGCCAGCAGCGGCAAGGCGCTTCAGGCCACGCCGAACACCGGCGTGAACACCGGCGAGAACACGACCGGCCCGCGGCGCGATTTCAGCGTCAAGTTCAACACGCCCGGCAAGTACTACGTCTGGGTGCGGACCAACGGGGCCAACGGGACCGATGATTCGTTCCACACAGGCGTGAACCTCCAGCTCAAGAGCGGCGGCGGACTTGGCATGGGCGACGCCTCGGGCAATTGGGCGTGGGTGAACAAGGTGGGCAGCCGCCGCGTGGAGTTTGACGTGGCCTCCGCGGGCTTCCAGATCTTCAACCTGTGGATGCGCGAGGACGGCGCCAAGGTGGACAAGGTGATACTCAGCAACGACCCCAACTTCGTCCCCACCGACGGCGGTGGCGGCGGCGGTGGGGGTGGGGGCGGGGGCGGGGGAGGAACGGTAACGTTCGAGAACCTGGCGGTCGGGAACCTTGGGTCCATCGTTTACAAGGATCCGAGCGGGTTCAACTTCTCCAGCCTCCCTGGCGGGGGCGGGACGACGCTGGGCGGCCTCGTGGTTCATGGCACCGGCCAGGGATTTGCCACCAAGGTGCTGCAGCCCTCCGACTGGAACCGTAAGTTCTTGATCGAGCGCGACGACAAGGCGGCCTTCACCGCCACCAGCTTCGACTACGCCGCGGGGCGGTGGGGCGAGGCGGGCGATGCGACGGTGACGGGCTTCCTGTCCTCCGGCGGCACGCAGAGCACCAGCTACGCCTTCAGCAGCAAGAATTCGCAGAAACTCCAGCTTGACTGGGCGAATGTGACGAAGCTTGAGATCAACTTCGCCGGCGGCGTGAATGCAGCCTATGGCGTGATCGACAACCTGGTCTTCGGCGATGGCGGCGGTGGAGGCGGTGGTGGTGGAGGCGGGGATGTGAACTTCGAGAGCTACACCGTGGGCAACCAGGGCAGCTCCGGCATCAACGACGCCTCCGGCTTCCGCTTCGTGAATCTACCGGGCGGCGGCGGGACCAGCCAGGGCGACCTGCTGATCCATGGCACGGGTCAGGGGTTTGCCAGTAAGGTTCTGCAGACATCGGACTGGGGCCGAAAGATCGCTGTCACGCGCACGGATGGGGCCAATTTCTCGCTGTCCAGCTTCGATTTCGGGGCTGGGCGCTGGGGCGAAGCGGGCGACGCCGTCGTGACCGGCTTCCTGGCCTCCGGCGGGACCACCACCGCCAATATCAGCTTCTCGAGCAAGTCTCTGCAGAAGCTGACGGTGAACTGGTCGAACCTGACGAAGGTGGAGGTGAACTGGGCCGGTGGCGTGAACAGCGCCTACGGCGTGGTGGACAACTTCTCCTTCCCGGCATCTGCCCCGTCGTTCTCGGAAACGCCGATTGCGTAAGCCGGCGCGACAATCAGTGGCCGCCCGCCTCCGTTTCGGGGCGGGCGGCTTGCTTTAAGAGCTTGATTGTTCGGGGTTTATAGCGATCATAGCCGGCAGGGCCGGCGGGATTGGCGGGGGCCGGCAGGGCTGGTGTGTTCCGGGTGGACATCCCGTAACATGGCAGCGACGGCCTGCCCCGGGGGCATGCCGGCCGTGCGCTTTGCGCGACTGCGGTCCGATCCTGAAGCTTTCTTCCCGCTTGCGGAGCACCCGAGCATGCCCGTTTTCATGTACGAAGCGATGAACGCCTCCGGCCAGGAGGTCAAGGAGGAAATTGACGCGGCCAACAGCCAGGAGGCCATCTCCAAGATCCGGGCCAAGGGGTACTTCCCCACGAAGGTGCGCGAGAAGGCGGCCAAGAAGAAGCCCAAGAGCGACAAGGCCAAGGGCAAGCCCGACGACGAGTTCTCGGTGGTGGCGCGGCGGAAGATGCCGTTTTCGATCATGGGGGTGAAGCGCAAGCAGCTTGTGAACTTCACGCGGCAGCTTTCGACGCTTCAGGACGCGGGCCTGCCGATCCTGCGGAGCCTGCAGATCCTGGAGCAGCAGCAGAAGCCGGGCCTGCTGAAGGCGATCATCGGCGGCGTGGCGGATGACGTCGAGAGCGGCAGCTCGCTGTCGGAGTCGATGGCGAACTACCCGCGGGCCTTCGACAAGCTGTACGTGAACATGATCAACGCCGGCGAGGCCGGCGGTGTGCTGGACATCATTTTGGCGCGTCTTGCGGACTTCATGGAGAAGGCGCAGCGGCTGAAGAAGAAGGTGATCGGGGCGATGGTGTACCCGGTGGTGGTCATCACCATCGCGGCCCTGATCGTGACGGGCATCATGATCTTCGTGATCCCGCAGTTCGAGGCGATCTTCGC
>JBGTBZ010000132.1:0-12633 GCA_041749155.1 Phycisphaerae bacterium | reverse complement strand
CCTCACGCCCACCATCGCGGTCATCGCCACCCCCGCAACCGTCTCGAGCAGGGCGTACGAAAAGGCCATCGCCCGCCGCCGCAGCCGGTGCACCATCATCCAGAAGGCCACCCCCCTCCTGGTGCCCCTGATCGAGGATGGACGCCGGCCCGATGACCCCCTCGTGCAGCTCTGCCTCGAGCAATATCTCCTGCCGCTTAGGGCGCACAGGCCCGCCGTGCTCGTCCTCGGCTGCACGCACTACCCCATCCTCCGCGGGGCGATTGCCGCCGTAATGGGGCAGAACTGCCTGATCGTCGATTCCGCCGACACCTGCGCGGAGGATGTGGCTTCCCAACTCACCGCCACGGGCTTGCTGAGGCCGGCGATGGCCGACGGGCTCGACCCCCAGCCGCCGCTGCGCCTCTACGCCAGCGACGAGTCCCCCCGGATGGCGGAGCTGGCACAGCAGTTCCTGGGCGAAGTGGTCCTGGAGGCTCGCGTTGTGTCGCCGGACCGGCTCTACGCCACCGAACGGCCCAGGGCCCGGCCGCGCTTTAGCGCCACGACGCTCCCGGAGGATCAGGAGCGCTCCGCCGCCCGGGCTCCCGTCAAGGCGCGCCTCTCGGCATAGACAAGATCCGCCAGAACCCTATCTTGCAGGCATGCGAAGCCCGCGACCCGTCTGGCTGCTGCTTGCTTGCGTCATTTCTGCTGCGCTGGGCTGCAACCGCACGGCGACGACCGAGCCCTTCGCCCGACAGGACCCCAACGTCGAGATCGAGGGCCTGGCGGTGGTCATGGCCGGGACCATGGGCCAGATCGGCATGTCGATCAGCGATACGACCGCCCGTCTGGTTGGCACCCGCCCAAAGTCCCTGCAATGGGCCAGGACGCTGGCAGACCCCGAGGCCCGTCCCGATGAGCTGCGCGAGGCGATGCTGGGCCTGGTCCGCTACGACTATGCCCGTAAGGAGCCGTATACCGACGCCTATGCCCAGCGAGCCAGGTCCTCCCCCCACGCCCTGGTGCGGGCCAGCGCCCTGCGGGCCTTGAACATCAGCCGCGACCGCAACGCCGTCCCGCTTTACATCGAGCTCTTGGACGATGAGGACGCCAAGGTTCGCATTGAGGCCGCAAAGGCCTTGGCGAACATCCCCGACGACTCCGCCGCCGGACCGCTGCTGCGCGCCGCCCAGAACCCTGAGGAGAACCTGGATGCCCGGCTGGCGGCCATCGACGCCTTGCGGCACTACGAGGGCCAGGAATCGCTCCTGGGCCTTGTGGGCCTGCTGGAATCCGAGGAGTTCTCCGTGACTTGGCAGGCCCGGCGGTCCCTGATCACCGCCACGGGCGAGGACCACGGCTTCGATGCACTTGCCTGGCGGCGGGCGCTGGTTTAACTCGAACCCTCACATTCGCTCGGGGTGGGCGATGCCGAGCAGGTCGAGGCCCGTCGCAAGCGTTCGGCCGGTGAATGCGGTCAGCGCCAGGCGGCTGGAGCGCGTTTCTCCCTCGCTGCGGATCACGGGGCAGTTCTCGTAGAACCCGCTGAAGAGCGTCGCAAGCTCGTATAGGTACGAGCAAAGGACGTGCGGCTTCAAATCGTGTGCGACGGCACGGGCCGTGTCGCCGAAGGCCAGGAGGTGCTTGGCAAGGGCGAGCTCCTGCGGCGCTTTCAGCGTGCTGATCTCGCCGGCGCTGGTATCGGCAGCACCAGCCTTCTCGCGGATCGAGCAGATCCGGCAATAGGCGTACTGAAGATAAGGAGCAGTGTTTCCGTCCAGCGACAGCATCTGGTCGAAGCTGAAGATGTAGTCACTGGTGCGATCCTTCGACAGGTCGGCATACTTCACGGCGCCGATGCCCACGGCACGGGCCAGTTCCGCCGCCTCGGCGTCGGACAGCCCGGGGTTCTTCTGCCGCACCACCGCCAGGGCCCGCCGCTGGGCCTCGTCGAGCAGGTCCGCCAGCTTCACGCTTTCGCCTTCGCGCGTCTTGATCGGCGTCCCGTCCTCTCCCAGCACGGTACCGAAGCTGGCATGCTCGAAGCTGACCTCCGCCGCCCGGCGCCAGTGATCGATCCTCTCCGCCGCGGCCTGGGCGGTGGCGAAGACCTGTTTGAAGTGCTGGCTCTGGCGGGCGTCTACGAAGTAAACGGCACGGTCCACGCCCAGCCCGTCCAGGCCGTAGGCCTCGATCCGGTCACTCCGCGCCCGGAACTCGACCGCGGCCAGGTCGGTCGTGCCATAGCCGAATCCGCCGTCGCTCTTGCGGATCATCAAAGGGGCCTTGAACCCACCTGCGAAGCTGACAATGGCCCCCTCCGACTCCTCCGCCACGCCGGCGGCGAGGAGATCCTGGGTCAAGGAGGGCAGGCGCGGGTTGTAGAAGGATTCGCCCCGCTCATGCTCCACGCGCAGGGAAACGCCCAGCCGCTCGTACAGCGGCAGGTAATGCCGGCGGGTCTCTTCGACCAGCTTCCGCCACGCCGCACGGGTTTCGGGGTCGCCCGCCTGGAGCTGAACCACCGCCTTCCGCGACGCGTCGGCGAAAGCCGGATCCTCGTCAAAACGCTTCTTGGCCTGCTGGTAGAACCGCTCCAGGTCCGAGATGTGGAAGTCCTCCCTGCCACGGGCGGCGGCGCGGAGGTTCGCGATCAGCATCCCAAACTGCGTCCCCCAGTCCCCGACGTGGTTCTGGCGGATGACCTGGTGCCCCAAAAACTCCAGCACCCGCGCCGCGGCATCGCCGAGGATCGTGCTGCGGATGTGGCCCACGTGCATCTGCTTGGCGATGTTCGGGCTGGAGTACTCCACGACCACTCGCTGCGGCTGCCCGGACGGGCTGACGCCCAGCCGCTCGTCCGCGAGGGCCTGCGTCGCTGCGGCGGCGGTGTAGGCAGGGGAGAGGCGGAAGTTGATGAAGCCCGGTCCGGCGATCTGGGGCGGTTCCGCGAGCAGGTCGGCGGCGTCGAAGGCAGTAATGAGCCGCTGGGCGATCTGGCGTGGGTTGGATTTCTCGCCGGCTTGCTTCGTCAGCCGGCCCGCGACCTGGAGGGCGGCGTTGGACTGATAATCGCCAAACTGGGGATTCTGAGACGTTGCAACGGCGGGATCCGCCTCAAATCCCAGCACCTCCCGGACGGCGGCGGCCATTCGGCGCTCAATTTCCTGAAGCGGGGTAAGCATCTGGGGCGACAGTAGGTAGGCTGTGTGGCAGCGCCGGCCGGCTGCAACTCGATCCGGCACGCGGAATGCAAGAGGGGAAGGCTTCGGGAGGCCGGCGGAGCCCACTTCGCCGGATCAGGCGGGGCCTGATCCCCCGAATCGGACGCGTTGTGGAGGGGCCGAGGTAAACCTGGGGAACCGACTGATCGTACCATTGTGGCGTACCAGCCGCTGAGGGCGCCTTGGACCGCCTCCCCCCGTTTTACTGGGATCTATGCACATGTCATTTCGTCGCCAGGAAATGCGTTCCAATCCATCCGCCTCCATGTCACTCCACGGTCGCATCCTCCGGCTGCTGGGCGCCTCGTTCGTCTGGGCGTGTCCGTCGCTGATCCTGGTCCCGCCGTACACGCCGGCGGCCCAGACGGTTTATGCCCAGGAGCAGGGGCAGCAGCTTGCGTCGGCGGACGTGCTGAAGCAGCAGGCGATCGGAGCGCTGAAGGCGGGCGATTTCGACGCGACGCAGCAGCTGATCGACCAGGCCCTCAAGATCCGGCCAGACGACGCCACGCTCCAGCAGATGGGGCAGTGGGTGGGCAACTTCCAGGAGCAGCGCGAGTCTTTTAACGCACAGCGGCGCAAGCTTTTCGAGCAGCAGGTCAGCGATATCAACCTCCTCCAGGAGAACGGCTACCGCAGCTACGCGATCAACTTCGCGACCGGCGCCTACCTCCTGTCGGAGGACAAGGGAGCTTTCCGCAACGAGCCCTGGGTGCGGGACATGATCGCGGAGTCCGCCAAGCTGGGGGAGCAATATGAGGCCAAGGGCGAATGGCTGAGCGCCATGCGGGTCTGGGGCGACCTGGCAAGCATCGAGGAGATGAGCCCGGAGTGGAAGAACCGACTGAAGGATGCCACGCGCCGCGTGCGGCTCCTGGCGGTCTACACCCCTGAGGTCTTGGACGAGCTGCGTCAGAGCACCCAGGAGGAGCGCGAGGCCGTCGATAAGCTCCTGAAGCAAAACCGACCCGCCGCGGATGAGCCTGAGGCCGAGGCCCAGAAGCCGGCGGAGGAGCCCGCTGAGGACATGGAAGATGTCTCGGCGGAGCTGGATGAGTCGTTCCGGACCGACTGGCACGACACCGTCCGCGGGATCACCCGGGGAATGCTGCGGGATGCCCTGACGGATGCGCAACGGTATTACGTGGAGCCGGTAGCGTTCCGCGACATGCTGGTGGGCGGGTTTGACGCTCTGATCGCCGTGGCGACGACGCCCGGGCTGGATCGGGCTTTCCCGACCCTGTCGGACGAGGCCGCCAAGGCCAAGTTCGTAGATGCGATGAAGGCCTCGCGTGACACCCTGGCCGCGGCACCGCGCGACAACATAGACAAGGGAGAGCTCAATCAGCTCCTGACGGCCATCAGCCTGGTGAACGCCCAGTCGCTGAAGCTCCAGGAGGAAGTGGTCATCAGCGAGTTTGCCGACGGGGCCCTGGCGACGCTGGATCCGTTCAGCAGCGTCTACTGGCCCAGCCAGCTCGCGGAGTTCCTGAAGGGGACGCAGGGCGAGTTCATCGGGGTGGGCATCCAGATCGTGTCGGAGGCCAACGGCGACCTGCGCGTCGTCTCGCCGCTGCCTGATTCGCCGGCCTACGAGGCAGGCGTGCAGCCCAATGACGTGATCACGCACATCGACGGCAAGAGCGCCCGGGGCCTCTCTGACACGCAGGCGGTGAACATCATCACCGGCAAGCCCAACAGCCCCGTCACCTTGACGATCCGCAACGTCGAAGGCGCGGTGAAGGACTACACGCTTCTTCGTCGCAAGATCAACGTGGTCAGCGTCAAGGGCTGGAAGCAGCTTCCCGGCGGGAAGTGGGACTACTTCGTCGACCCGCAGGAGAAGATCGCCTACCTGCGGCTGACCAACTTCCAGAAGTCGACCAACGACGAGCTGCGCCTGGCGGTGCGGCAGCTTCAGCGCGAGGGCGCCCGCGGCGTCATCCTGGACCTGCGCTACAACCCGGGCGGGCCGCTCCAGACGGCCGTGGAGGTCAGCGACCAGTTCCTGGGGGAGGGCAAGATCGTCAGCACCCGAAGCGACCGTACGGTGGAAGTGACCCCCCAGGCGGTGCACCATGCCCGGGCCCAGGTCTCGGATATCACCCTGCCGCTGGTCGTGCTGCTCAACGAATACAGCGCCAGCGCCAGCGAGATCGTCGGCGGGGCCCTCAAGGACCATGACCGGGCCCTGGTTGTCGGCACCCGGACCTTCGGCAAGGGCAGCGTGCAGATGCTCTACCTGATCGGCGGAGACGACAAGGCGTGCCTGAAGCTCACCACGGCCCACTACTACCTGCCCAGCGGGCGCAACACCCACAAGGATGACTTCGACACCGAGTGGGGCGTTGACCCGGACGTGCCGGTTGAGATGACGCCGCAGCAGATGCGGGCCGCCATCACCGCCCGGCAGGCCCTGGACGTGCTCCGCGAGGACGGCAGCAAGGCCGAGGTCAAGGTGGAGGACAAGCTGGTGGACGCCGAGACCGCCCTGATGGACAGCGACGCCCAGCTCTCGGCGGCCCTGCTGCTGATGCGCATGGAGCTGGCGGGTGAAGGCGTGATGTAGGCGCCGCGCGAGTGGGACATAAAAGCGCCAGAGCTCCGGCGTGAAGCCGGGGCTTTCGATGAGCTGGTGTCGCTTGGCATCGCGTTGCCGACAGTGCGCAGACCACGAGGCTCAAGCCCGGACCTGAGGGGTGGGATTTCGGGCCTATGCGGCTTTCAGGGCTGGTCGTTTTGTTTCGCGAAAGCTCGGCTTCATGCAGGCGGCGGTGCCGTCTGCGCGAACACGCGCCCAGCGGGGGGGGGCGACGGCACGGAAATCAGGATGGTGCCATAGGCGCCGGCTGGGTCGCCGGCACGGTTGTCGCCTGCGACGCCGGTCGGGTGGCGGCCAGGAGGTTATCGAGCTGAGCGCGCCACTGGGTGGCCTTGGCGTCGTAGCCCTTCCCCGGTTCGGCGGCATGCCAGGCGGTATACATGGCGATCAGCGACTCCATGCCATATTGATGCCGGCCCGCCGGGACCCCCGGGGCAGTGCGATAGATGCGCTCAACTTCGATCAGGTATTGTTCCGCGCCGGCGTGATCGTTGAGGCCGGAGAGAACTCGAGCGAGGCTGCCCATCGCAACGGCGGTCTGCCAGTGATCGGACCCACGGACTCGGATGTGGATTTCGACGGCCTCGCGGAGCAAGGGCTCGGCGTCCCGGAAGTTTCCCGTTGACTGGAGGATGACGCCGAGCAGCGTGATCGAGTCGAGCAGGTAGGGGTGCTCGTTGTCGTGAACCCTACGGCAAACCTCCACCGCCTCCCGGGCGAACGTCGCCGCGTCTGCGAGCTTGCCCTGCTTCCGTAGGACCACTGCCAGGTTGTAAGCACTGACGATCGAGTCCGGATGCTCCTCGCCCAGCACGCGCTTGATTCTCTCCAGCGCGTCGCGGTAGTGCGACTCGGCGTCGGCCAGGTTCCCCTGCGCCTCGCGCAGTACCCCCATGTTGTTGATCGACGAGATGGTCGTAGGATGATCCTCGCCCTGATTGCGACGGGCCGAGGCCATCGCGTCCAAGTAAAAGGGCTCCGCGTCGGCCAGCCTGCCCTGTCCGAGGAGGCTGCCACCGAGATTGCTCGACGCGTTCTGAACGGTGACATGATCCGGACCAAGGGTGCGCATCGCACCGTCCAACGCCTCTCTGAAAAGGACCTCGGCCGCGCGGTACCTCAGCTGCGCGTGCATGACCATTCCCAGCTCATTGATCATCGCCAGCGTCTGGTGGTGGGTATCGCCCAACACGCGCCTCGCCGTCTCCAAAACCTGTCGGTACATCGCCTCGGAATCCGCCAGCTTGCCTTGAGCGTGCAGAAGCGCCGCCATGGCGGACGCGATGTGCAGGAAATCGACGTGCTCCTCCCCCACCGCCAGGCGAGAGCCGTCGAGCGCCTCGCGATAGCAGGACTCGGCTTCAGAGAGTTTTCCCTGTTGCTGCAGCAAGGCGCCCAGATTCCTGAGCTGGAGTAGCGTCCTCGGATTATCGTTTCCCCGGCGGCGGCGCGAGCCCTCAATCGCCTCCCGGTAGTATCGCTCCGCCTCGGCGAACTTGCTCTGGGAAGCCAGCACTACCGCCATGTTGTTGATGGCTGAGAGCGTCTCGGGATGGTCATCTCCATGGACGACTTTTGAGCCCTCTAAGGTAGCCTTCACGTAGGGCTCGGCTTCGGCGAATCTGTCCTGGACGATAAGCGTGTAGCCCAGGTTGTTCATCGAGTTGAGCGTGTCGGGATGGCTCTCGCCAAGCTCTCGTGGCCTTCTCCTCGTTCTCCCTGGCCAGCGTCAGCGCCTTGTCCTTCTCATCCCGCTGGTGGCTCGCCTGTGCGAAGGCGTACAGCGACACCACCAGGCCCACCACCAGCACCACAAACGTCGCCGCCACCCCGCCCACCAGGCCCCGATTGCGCCGGCTGAACTTCCGGACCTGGTACCACGTGCTGGCCGGCCGCGCCGTGATCGGCTCATCCGCCAGGTATCTCCGGATATCCCCCGCCAGGCCGCTGGCGGACTGGTACCGATGACACTTCTCCTTCTCCAGAGCGTGGGCGACGATCGTCTCCACATCGCCCCTCAAGGTCTTGTTGATGCTGGAGAGGCGGGTGGGCTCCTCTTCCCGAATCACCCGCACTGCCTCGTGGATCATCCGCCTCTCCAGGGAATACGGCAGCCGCCCAGCCAGCAGCTCGAACAGGATCACGCCCAGCGCGTAGACATCGCTGCGCGTGTCAAGCTCGGCCGGGTCGCCGCCGACCTGCTCCGGGCTCATGTAGGGCAGCGTTCCCACGAGCGCGCCCACGTCCGTCTGCATGGTCGTCTGCTGAAGATCGGAGTCGGTGGCCCTTGCCACGCCGAAGTCCAGGATCTTCGGCTGACCGTCGTCGGTCACGAGGATGTTGCCGGGCTTGAGATCCCGGTGGATCACGCCCTTCTGATGGGCGTGCTCAACGGCATCGCACACCTTCGCCAGAAGCTCCATGCGCTGGCGCGTGCTCAGGTTCCTCTCTTTGACGTATTCCGTAAGCGCTTGACCCTGCACCAACTCCATAGCGAAGAATGGCTGCAATCCATATCCCGCATCCGCCATCCCCGCCTCGTAGATCTGGGCGATGCCGGGGTGCAGCAGCCTTCCAAGCACTTCGGCCTCGTGCTCGAAGCGTCGAAGCATCTGCGGGGAGGCAAGCCCCGGGCGAATCACCTTCAGAGCCACTTGCCGGTCGGGCCGCGCCTGTCGCGCGACGTAAACGACGCCCATCCCGCCTTCGCCGAGGATGCGCTCAATGCGATAGTCCGAGATCACCGTGCCCGGAGAGGCGCGTGTTCCGATCGCTGAAGCCGGCCGGGTCGCTTCCGACCCGGGATCGTGTGGAACAGGAGCGGTCGTCTCGCCCGAATTGTTTGGTTGCATGACGCAGCCTCCGCAGGCGCGCCGTTAACGACGCGGGTGCGCCAATCGGCGTAGCATCCCGAAGCCGTCAATGTTTTTCAAGCGGTTTGGCCTCACCTCGACCAACCCTACTCGCCCGCCGCGGCTTCGCTGAGCTGGAGGCCTGCCAGGGCCAGCGGCACGCTGTCGGCGGTCCTGAAAAGCTTGTCAAGCCCCGCGACCAGAAATGCGCTCCAGACCTCCGGCCGGACCGCGGCCAGGATAAGCTGGTAGTTCGTGCCCGAGAGAGCCTGCCGCAGGCGCAGGAGCTGGGAGAGGTTGCTGGAGTTCATGAAGGATACTGTTGCCATGTCCAGCACCGCATGCCGCGCGCCTTCGCCGATCTGGCGCAGTAGGCCCTCCATCTCGTCGCTGAAGGCCGGATCATCGGCCATGTGGACGATATAGACGTTCTCGCTCCAGTCTTCGGCGGGCATGGTCTGCGCACCTTACCGGCCCGGCAAGGGCCCCGCAATCCGTGGATTAGGCCCCTTGGCGAGCCTCAGCGCTGGCGAATGAGCCGTGAGTCCTCGATTCGCAGCCGTTTGCGGAGGGGGCCGATATCGTCCAGGAACCGCAGGCCGTCGTTCCAATAGCCGGCGGTGGGCTTCAGCTCCGGCTCGTAGCGACGCCAGAAGGCGTTGAACCGCCCCATCAGCCGTTCCCGAAGGTACTTGGCGACCATCGACGCCATCGCCGTTGGCAGGCAGCCCGCGTCGGCCTTTTCCGCGAAGCTGAGCCGCGCCCAGGCATCGCCGCGGCGCAGCAGGTAGTCGGCCCGCGACTCGGTTTCGTCCAGCACTGTCAGGTCCCACGCCTCGAACATCAGCCGCAGCAGCGGGGCGTAGTGGCTCCGTCCTCCGTGTCGGTCGCAGACGATGTGCAGCCCCTCCGCGGCGTACGTCCGCAGCAGGTGGTCGATGTGATCGGCCGCCAAAGTGAACAGGACCGAGGACTTGTTGCGCGTGGCCTGCGCCATCTGGTTGAAACGGCCCTCCAGCAGCAGGGTGGCCCGCGGCGGCAGGAGATCGATGCCCATGGCGCCGCATGCCTGGCGAAGCGCATTGGCCGCAATGGCGACGTTGGCAGCGTCGGCTTGCAAGGGATGTCGCTCATCGCCGGTGGCCTGATACCAGTCCACCCGGCCAAGATCTTCCAGGACAGCGGGCGCAACCTCCGCCAGAAGGGCGTCGAGCCCCTCGGCCCTGCCTCCTGCGGCGAGATTCCAGGCAAGGACCGACTTTTCCAGCTCCGAGAGCCCCGTGGCCGGGGAGTAGACTTGTTTGGAGTCGTTGATTTGCAGCTTTCGACCCTTGCGGTCGCGTTTCCTGGCGACGCACCGCCGCAGGAGCTTCCAGACGCAGGGTGGGTCGTCTGCTTGGGAATCCGGGATCCGGACCGCGCAGCACCCCACGGAAAGGGGCCCGAGGATCGGCCCGTAGCCCGCTTCATCGATGCCGGCGACGATCATCGGGTGCGAGTATGGCCCGCGACCCCTCGGGCGGCAAAGAATCCAGGCGCTGGGCGCAGAATCTGCGCGTCAGAGGTAGGCGGGCCTACTCCTCACCGAAGACCGCCTCGTGCAGCAGCTCGACGGGGTGAATGAACTTCACCTTCCGGTCGCCGTCGACCGCCTCGGCGCGCAAGTGCAGGTTGCAGCCGATGTTGCCGCTGGCCACGTGCTGGCAGCCAGTCTCCGCGACGCGGTCCAGCTTGCGACGAGCCAGGGCGCCCGCCATCTCGGGCTGCGTGAGGTTGTAGGTGCCCGCAGCGCCGCAGCAGATGTCGCTCTCGGGCAGTTCCACGAGCTCGAGGCCCGGGATCGACTGCAGGAGCCGGCGGGGGGCGCTGGTGACCTTCTGCCCGTGGGCCAGATGGCAGGCGTCGTGGTAGGTAACGCACCCCAGCAGCCGCTGCTTCATCCGCGGCAGCCCCAGCTCGACCAGCACCTCGCTGATGTCGCGTACCTTGCTGCTGAAGCGCCGGGCGCGCTCGGCGTACACCGGATCATCCGCGAGCAGCTCGCCGTACTGGCGGAGCATCGCCCCGTCGCCGGCGGTGCAGGTGACGATCCAGTCGAGTTCGGGCCCGCCATCGGGCATGTAGGTGTCGATGTTGCGGCGCGCCATGCCAGCGGCGGCCTCAGGGAGGTTGTTGTGCAGGTGGATCGCCCCGCAGCACACCTGGTCCGGCGGGGAAATGACGTCCGCACCCGCGGCGCACATGAGCTCTGCGGCCTTGCGGTGGACGTCGGCGCCCATGACGGCGGCGATGCACCCCTCGAAGAAGCCCACCAGCGCCCGCGGCTTGTCCACGACACCAGCAGAGGGGTTGAGCATGGTTACGACCATGTCGATGCCGCCGGCCCGGGAGTGCGGGGGGAGGGCCGAAGGCCAGAGCGGCCCCCTGGGCGGGAGCATGCGCTCCATGCGCCGCAGCGAGGCGGGCAGCAGCTTCATCAGGCCGGCCGCCCTCGCAAGCTGCCACAGTCCGACTTTCTGTAGCAGGCGGGCCGGCAGCAGCGCCATGCGCAGGCGGTTCGGCTGCGTCAGGATGTTGAAGAAGACCCAGCGCGTGAATCGCTCCCCAGCCGGCAGCTTGCGGCCGCGGGCGGTTTGGTTGGCTTCGAGCTTGTGGCGGGCGTCTTCGATCAGGCGGTGATAAACCACGCCGCTGGGGCATGCGGTTTCACAGGCGCGGCAGTCGAGGCAGCGATCCAGGTGCTCCTGGCCCTTGGCGGTATAGGGGACGTCGCCGTCGTGCAGCCCAAGCATCTGGCGAATGCGTCCGCGGGGGCTGTCGGCCTCGTTACCGGTTTCGAGGTAGGTGGGACAGGCGGGCAGGCACAGGCCGCATTGCACGCAGGCGTTGCCTGCGGCGTAGGCGGCTTCGTTTAGCTGGATCACGGGGCCGGCAGGCGCATCCAGGGGCTCCTGGTCGGCGATGTTGTCGGGCCGCTCCTGCTCGGCTGGGACGCGCGGGGCTCGCGCCTGGGTCGGGGAGGTATCGGGTGGGGCGGAGGCGCCAGATTCGCCGTCGAGCCCCGGATCGGCGAATCGCGCCGGGGCCTCGGCAACCTGGACGGCGGCCTGGTCGTCGCCGGAGCCGTTGGTGGAAATGCGCGGATCGGTCTGCCGCATGGACATCAACTAACCTATCTACCCCGTAAACGGCAGCCCCGGAAGTCTGCCATCCGGGTCAAGAAGCCGTTTCAGCCGTTCCAGGACCGCCCGCGCATCTGTCCCAACCCCGTAAACCCGTACACCATCACGACCTGTCCACACGGCATGGCCTCCCAGCCGCCTCAGCTCGGCTACAACGTCCGAGAATCTTTCGGGCACCTTCGTCCAGATCACGCCGAAAGCCGGGTCCGCCGCATAGAGCCCCTCAGAAAGGCCAAAAAGCAGCTCCGGCAGCTTTGAGGGGGCGACGCCGAGCCGGACAACTTCCTGGCCACGATCCAAAAGTTCTTCCCGCTCGGCCGCGTCGCGGTCCAAAGACCGGTCCTCCAGAGTCGTTCCCAGCGAGGCCTCGATCTCCGGGGCCAGCAGCTCCATCTCCCGGGCCGAGCCCAGCCACCCGGCCCGCATCCCCTGGGCCGTCCAGAGCATCCACTGCGGCGGCGCGTTCGACAAAAGGAGGCTACTGACCAGCTCGGCGGCGGCGGGCAGGGCGGCGACCAGCCCTGCCTCTGGCAGGCGATACGTGCGGAGGGTCAGGGTGACCGGCGTCCCGAAGCAGCCGTGGGAGCCCACCATGAACTTCACCAGGTCGTATCCGGCGACGTTTTTCACGGTGATGCCGCCGACGGTCACCAGCTCGCCACGGCCGTCGGTGAACTGAACGCCGGTCAGCAGGTCGCGCCAGCCGCCGTAGCCGGTGCGGAGCGGGCCGGTGGAATCATGCTGCATCAGCCACCCGATTGGGCGCTGCGGATCGCCATCGAGGGCGA
>JBGTBZ010000131.1:0-5708 GCA_041749155.1 Phycisphaerae bacterium | reverse complement strand
CCGCCCGCGATCCGGTGGTGGCGTCGGCGTGTGAGCTGGATCGGGCTCGCATCTGCTGGAGTGTCGGCCCCACGCGCGGCATCGCCACGACACGCAACGGAACGTCGCCGGATGCCATCGCCTGAATCGCCTCGAGATCCTGCACCAGTATCCACGCTTCGGCGGCAGACGTCTTTCGCTCTCCCGCCTTGAGCGCCAGCCAGTCCGCCTCGGCATAATAGGTGTACTTGGGCTCCGCCCGCGGACGGCCGTCGTCGTCGTAATCCGGGTTGCCGGCCCCCGCTATGAAGTCGGCCAGACCGCGGTCGAGCATTTCCGCGGTGATTTCCGCGTAGTTGTTGCGGGAGATGTTGTGCGCTCCGCCCGCCGCGGCCGGGGTGGCGTGTGTCCAGGGAACATTACTGACGATGCCGACGGCCTTGCCGGACGCCTTTGCGACCTCCGCCGCCGTTTCGACCGGCTGCCGATCTCCATCGACGTTGATCGCCCCGTTGTAAGTCGTGACGCCGCTGAACATTGCTGTCGCGGTTGCTGCGGAGTCCGGAGCGGTGCGACGCAGAAGTTCGTAGCCGCCGAACCCGCGCGGATAAACAATCTCGCGGCCGAGCATGGTGATCTGCCGCTCGCCCTCGACCGGCGTCGTGTCATAGAGGCGCTGAGGGTCGTAAATCATGCCGGGATCCTGCTCCAGGGGTCTTAGGTCGCGAGCCAGCGAGCGGCCACGCCGCAGGGCGTGGGCGGATTGAGCCAGCTTGAGCCATTCCGGGCCATCCATCGCCAGCGGCTCCCCCGTCCAGAACCGGGTCGCCTGAAGCATGTTGAATCCCCCGCCGTCCGCGATCAGCACGATTACGCTTCGCGGCTGTGCTGGGTGCTCGCGGGCCTGCTTAGCCTCTTGTGCCTCCGCGGGTGCGACGAAGCCAAGTAGAAGGACCGCGACCAATCCAAGCGAGCCGGTGGCATGTCCGGTACTTCTCATGCGGCCGGATGATAGCGAATCGACCGTCAAGAACGCATGAGCAGGTTCGGTTGCGGCGGCGAGGATTCCACCCGACCGGCCTCTACCATCCGGCACCATGCCCACCGCCCCAACCGACGCTTTGGGCCGCTTTGGCCTCGATAAAGCCACTCCCGCCGCCTGGATCGGCAGCGAAACCCGGAAGGGGTCGGGGGCCGAGCTGCGCGTACGCTCCCCCATCGATGGCTCGACCCTCGCCATCCTTCCGCAGGCGACGGCAGAAGACGTCGAAGCCGCCGCCCGGGCCGCGGGCGAGGCCTTTCGCGACTGGCGGCTGGTGCCCGCCCCGAAGCGTGGCGAGTTCGTCCGGCGGCTGGGTAATGCTTTGCGCGACCGCAAGGCGGAGCTTGCGGAGCTGGTGACGCTGGAGGCGGGGAAAATCACGCAGGAGGCGTTGGGGGAAGTGCAGGAGATGATCGACATCTGCGACTTCGCCGTGGGCCTGTCGCGGCAGCTTTACGGCCTGACGATCGCCAGCGAGCGGCCCGGGCACCGGATGATGGAGCAGTGGCACCCGCTCGGCCCCGTCGGCGTTATCAGCGCCTTCAACTTCCCGGTCGCCGTCTGGAGTTGGAACGCGGCGCTGGCGTTCGTCTGCGGCGATCCGGTGATCTGGAAGCCCAGCGAGAAGACGCCCCTGACGGCGTTGGCCTGCCAGAGCATCACGCAGGATGTTGTTAAAGACTGCGGCTGGGTGCCGCCGGGTGTCTCCAGCGTGCTTGTCGGCGATGCGAAGCACGTCGGCATCCCCCTCTGTGAGCATCACGGCATCCCGCTGATCAGCGCGACCGGCAGCGTCCGCATGGGCCGCGAGGTGGCGAAGAGCGTCGGCGGGCGGCTCGGCAAGACGCTGCTCGAGCTGGGCGGAAACAATGCGATGATCGTCACGCCGACGGCGGACCTGAACCTGGCTCTTCGAGCCATCATTTTCGCCGCTTTCGGGACGGCGGGCCAGCGCTGCACCACGCTGCGGCGACTGATTGTCCACGAGTCGGTCCGAGAGGACATCGCAGGGCGGATCAAGCGCGTTATGGGCCAGTTGAAGATCGGCGACCCCCGGACCGAGGGTGTCCTGGTCGGCCCGCTCATCGATGAACAGGCGTTCGAAGGCATGGAGAAGGCCATCGCCGCCGCAAAGCAGCAAGGGGGGAAGGTGAGCGGAGGCGGGCGCGTGAAGGAAGGGGTGCCGGCGGGCGGCGTTTACGCGCGGCCGGCACTCGTGGAGATCGCGGCGGAAGCCGCCATCCTCCAGCAGGAAACGTTCGCGCCGGTTCTCTACGTCATTGGCTATCGCAACTTCGAGGAGGCGATTGCGGTCCAGAACGGCGTGCCGCAAGGGCTTTCGTCAGCCGTATTTACGGGCGACGTCCGCGAGGCGGAGCTGTTCTGCTCCCCCGCCGGCAGCGATTGCGGCATCGCCAACGTGAACATCGGAACCAGCGGCGCCGAGATCGGCGGCGCCTTCGGCGGCGAAAAGGAAACCGGCGGCGGCCGCGAGAGCGGCAGCGATTCCTGGAAGAACTACATGCGCCGTGCGACGAACACGATCAACTACTCCACCGCCCTGCCGCTGGCGCAGGGGATCAACTTCGACATCGGCGGCACGGAAAAGGGCATCGCGGGATCCGACCTCGCCGAGTGACTTCCGGCATTCCCGCCACCCCGCCGCAACGAGTAGCTTCCCGGTATCCCGACACCCGGACGGAGCAACCCATGATCGCCACTTCCCGCCGACGCGTCAGCCAGGGCACCAGCGATGCCGCCAGCTTCCGTATCCGCCGCGAGATAGAGCGCAGCGTCGCCTACCACGCCATGCACCCCGAGCAGATCGACGGCCGTTTGCGCGAGCTCGACGAGGAATGGGACATCGAGCGGGTGCTGGAGACTGGCTCCTCCACCCTTACGCTCACCGGCCTGGCGTTGGGCATCGGCGTCGATCGCAAGTGGCTCCTCCTGTCGCTGGCCGTGCAGGGGTTCTTCATGCAGCATGCCCTCCAGGGCTGGTGCCCGCCGCTGCCGGTCTTCCGGGCGATGGGCATCCGCACGGCGGACGAGATCAACCGGGAGCGATACGCCCTCAAGGCCCTGCGCGGCGACTTCAGCGGAGCGTCGGACGGCGATCCGCAGGCAGCCCTTGAGGCGGTGCAGGCGTAGTCGTGGTCCGCTGGTGGAACAGTTCGTGGTCCGGCGCATTTTGAATGGCGGAGACCCGCCGATGACCGCCCGATTCCTGCTTTGCGTAACGCTTCTTGTCGGCTTCCCGGCCACTGCCCTGGCCGACAACTGGGAGGCACGCGGCAAGGCGGCAGCCGACTACTCCGCCGGACTAGGCGGGCGGGCTCTGCTGGTCATGGTGGACGGGCAGGTCGTCTTTGAGCAGTACGACAACGGCTGGTCCGCCGATCGGCCTCACCCGCTGGCCAGCGGCACCAAGAGCTTCTCCGGCATCCTCGCCGCCGCCGCCATCGAGGATGGCTACATCGGCGGCTGGGATGCCAATATCAGCGAGAACATCAAGGCCTGGCGCGACGATCCTCTGAAGCGGCACATCACGCTTCGCCAACTCCTTTCGTTGTCCTCGGGGCTCGATGCCCGAGATCCGGCACTCGAGAGCCGCGGCGGCGGTCGCCTGCTTGGCGAGCAGGCGGCCCAGCGGACCCGCCGGATCGAAGGGGCTGGCAAACCGCCCGCCCCGGACATGTTCGCCGCGGCGCTGGCCGTCGAGATGACGGGCGAGCCGGGCAAGCAGTTTGCCTACGGTCCAAGCCATTTCTACGCGTTCGGCGCATATCTCGAAGCATGCCTCGTGGTCGCCGATGCGCCGCAGAAGACGGTTCAGGACTACTTTCAGGCGCGCATCGCGGAGCCTATCGGCCTGGAGATCGGCCGCTGGGGCCAGGATCGCGCCGGTCACCCCAACCTCCCCGGCGGGATGATGCTGACCGCCCGCCAGTGGGCCAGGTTCGGCGAGTTCGTCCGCCTCGGCGGCGCCGTTCGCCAGGCGGACGGAACGTTGAAGCAGGTTCTCGCGGCCGAAACGCTCGGCGAATGCTTCAAGCGCAGCGAAAACAACCCGCAGTACGGCCTGACCTGGTGGCTGCCCGGCGAGGCCGGCCCAGCCGCCGGCGATTCACTCCGCGAGCGCCTCCGAGCCGCAGCGCTCAACGGCCAGATGGGCGAGATCCGCGACGCTGATGGCGATCCCGTCACCGCGTACGTGGCGGCAGGGCTGGGCCAGCAGCGGCTGATCGTTCTTCCCGAGCAGAAGATGGTGATCGTCCGCTTCGCGGAGGGAGTTCCAAACGGGCGCCAGTACGGGGATGCTGAGTTGCTTCGGCTGCTGCTTCCCGCGTCGGCGGAGTGAATGATGTTACTACTCCCCCGCCGGCGTCATCAGCTCGCCGCCCATGTCCAGCTCCTCGATCGTGGCGTCGGAGGCCGGGCGCTCCTTCTGAAGCCGCGCCGCCACCCTTTCCGCCTCGCGCATGATGCGCAGGACGTTCTCGCCGGCGATCTTGCGGACCTCGGTCTCGCTGTAGCCGCGTTTCAGCAGCTCGACGAACAGGTTCGGGTAGGTCGAGACGTCCTCCAGCCCCACCGGGCCCGGCGGCATGCCGTCGTAGTCGCTCCCCAGGCCGATGTAATCGATCCCCGCGACCGCCTTCACATGGTCGATGTGGTCGGCCACCATCGACAGCGTCGGCCAGGGCGCCGGGTTTTCCTCGCGCCACTTCTCGATCGCCAGCTCCAGTTCCTCCGCCTGCGCCGGGTCGGCGTACTCCTCGCGTAGCTCGCGCATCGCCGCCCGCTCGCGCTCCCCGTGCGCCGTCAGCTCCGCCGAGACGTAGGCGGGGAAGAACGTCACCATCACGACGCCGCCGTTATCCTTGAGTCGCTCCAGGACGTCATCGGGGACGTTTCGCGGGTGATCGGTCTGGCCGCGGGCGGAGGAGTGCGAGAAGATCACCGGGGCCTCGGTGACATCCAGGGCGTCGTGCATGGTGGCGGGTGAGACGTGCGACAGGTCCACCAGCATCCCCAGGCGGTTCATCTCGCGCACGACCTCCTCACCGAACTTCGTCAGGCCGTCGTGCTCCGGCTCATCGGTGGCGGAGTCCGCCCAGCGTGTGTTGCGGGAGTGCGTGAGAGTCATGTAGCGGGCGCCGGCGCCGTAAAGCTGCCGCAGGGCGCCCAGCGAATTGCCGATGGAGTGTCCGCCTTCCATGCCCATCATGCTGGCGACCTTGCCCTCGCCGTGGATGCGCACGACGTCGTCGGCGGTCAGGGCGATCTCGAGATGTTCGGGGTATTTCGCGACCAGGCGGTGGACGAAGTCGATCTGCTCGAAGACGGTAAGGACCTCGCGGGCGGGGTCGGAGGGGTTGCGTAAAATTGCGTCGCGTGGCGACGCAGCTGCCCGGCGCGTTGTCGGGACGGGATCGGGCGCGGGGACGTACACGCTCCAGAACGCCGCGCCAAGGCCACCCTGGCGCAGGCGCGTCAGGTCGGTGTGCATTGGCGGATCGAGCTTCGTCGTGTCGTTGAAATCGATCTGGTCGACGTGCAGGTTAACGCGCCGGCGGTACTGCCAGGGCACATCGATGTGCCCGTCGATCAGCGGCGCCTGATCCAGGATCTGCATGACGCGGGCGCGCAGGGCCGCGTCGTCCTGCCGGCCGGCCTCCGCGGG
>JBGTBZ010000130.1:0-3362 GCA_041749155.1 Phycisphaerae bacterium | reverse complement strand
CGCAGCGGGTTGCGGGGGGGTCATGGCACGATTTGGCTCAGTGCGGCTGGCGTCCACCTGGCTCTGCTGCTCGGCGAGCTGGGCCCGAAGCAGACCGGCCTCGGTCGGCTGTACCCCGACCGCATCCGCCACCGCCTTGTTGAGCTGGGCGCTGCCGATCGGAATGCTTCGGGCAAAGTACAGGTGGGCCGCCCGCATGATCGTCACCCGCGTGGCGCAGCGGCCTATGTCGATGAAGCAGAACCCCGTTTCCACGTCGCTCGTCCGCCGGTAAATCCGGCTGAAGCAGTCACGCAGAGCCATCGGCGTCGCCACCATTCCCACCACCTGCAGCCGCGCCTTCTCCGCCGCGTTGAGCAGCAGTTCGACGTGGTCCCGGCGCATAGCCGTGCAGATCACTTCCTGCCGCGGGCCGTCGTTTGTGTACACGTCACCCACCACATGGTGCCGCAGGATGGCCGAAACCGGGTCAAACGGCAGCTTCCCCGCCGCTTCGTACGCCAGGGCCGACTGCATCGCAGCAGGCTCCAGCTTGGGCAGCCTCAGGTGCAGGAGGTGCATCATCGCGCTGGGAACGCCAATGACCGCCTTGCGGCCGTTGAAGCCACCCTCGCGCCATAGCTCCTTGAGCGCGCCAGCGCAAAAGTCCATGTACGCCACCGGCTCTTCCGCCGCCCCCGGCGGCACATCCCGAGCCGCCGCGGCCACCAGTTCCGGCGAATCCGGGTCCGGTATCACCTGCGCAAGCCGCAGCGTCTCCGTGCCCAGATCGACACCGACTGCGGCGGCTGAACCGCCGACCATTCCTTGCATGAAGCTGAGTGAGCTGAGAAAGCCGAGCATTGCTGTGTTCTTCCCGTCACGCCGGCACGCCGGCCATCGGCGCGCTCTCGTGACGTACGATTCGTCGGCAAGATGGGCAATCCTCCTTAGTACCCCGCAACGTTTGCGCGGATTTCTCCGACCGCACACTTATGCGCGGGCAGGTCCTTTTTTGAAGGTTTCGTGCCCCTCAACCCCTCAGGAACTCACTTGCCACCGAATCCGCCACCGGCCAGCCTTTATCGGTCAGCCGCACGTGCGAGCCCGTGTCCTCAATCAACCCCATTTCCGCCATCCGCGATATCTCGTCCGAGAACAATTGCCTCGCCTCAAACCCGGTTCGCCGCCGGAAGTCCGCAACCTCGATTCCCCGGCTCAGGCGCAGGTTCAGCATGGCCAGCTCCCGCGCCCGATGCTCCGCCGAAAGATGCTCCGCCTCGATCGCCGCCAGCCCTTGGATGGCGACCGCCGCTTCCCAGCGGCCCAGGTGTGGTTCATTACGAAACCGGCTCCCCTCGATGTGCGACGCCGCCGAGGGACCCAGTCCGATATAGCTTTCGCCTTCCCAGTACCCGACATTGTGAAGCGATTCACAATCCGGCGCGGCGTAGTTACTCACTTCGTACGCATCCAGCCCCTCGCCCGACAGAAACCGCCGGGCCTCGCGCAACATGGCCACCTCCAGATCCTCAGGCGCCGCCTGGACGCGACCGAGGCGCCGCCGTACCGCAAGCGGCGTGTTCGGCTCATACGCAAGGCCGTAGCAGCTCAGGTGCTCTGTCCCCAGTGCCACCGCCGACGCCAATGAGCGTTGCCAGCTCTCCAGGCTCTGCCCGGGGATCGCGTAGATGAGATCCACGCTCAGACGCCTGAAACCCGCCTCCCGGGCCATCGCGATCGCCTCCGCAACCTCACCAGGCTCGTGATTCCGCTCCAGCACCGCAAGCTCCGACCTTTCAAAGGACTGCGCCCCCACACTGATCCTGTTCACCCCGCGCCGGCGCATCTCCCTCAGATAATCCACGTCCGCCGTCGCTGGATTCACTTCCACCGTCCATTCCAGCACTTCTGACAGGTCAAACCGCTCCGCCAGTCCCTCCAGCAGCCGGCACATCTCCCCAACCGGCAGCAGCGACGGCGTTCCGCCCCCAAAGAACACCGTCCGCGGACGCAGCTCCAGCGGCGAATCCGCCCAAACGCCCGCTTCCGCCAGCACCAAGTCCACGAAGCGGCTCATCCGCTGGGGCGTCTGCCGCGTAATGCTGTAGAAGTCGCAGTAATGGCACTTGTGCAAGCAGAACGGCACGTGCACATAGAGCCCCGCCGGCCGCACGGCAGGCAGCGACGCCAAGTCCACCTTCTCTATCGACTCATTGCTGGTCAGGACGGCGAGCGGGGGCACGCCTCATGATACGGCTATGCCTGCACGCTCACCGGATCGCCATACGGCCCCGTCCCGGCAGCGGTTTCGCCCGCCACCCGGTACTCGTACAGCACATCCGCAGCGGCGCCGGTGTCGGAGAACTGGGTGATTCCCTCACCCACGAAACCCAGGTCCTGCCAGAGGCCGCCTGTCGTGCGCCGCTGGACGACAAACGCGCTGCGCCCGCCGCTGGCGTCCTTCCAGCTCAGCTCGACCACGCCGCCGCTCAGGACGCCCTGCAGCCCGGTTGGCGCGGCCGGGAGGCTGGTGGTGGAGCGCAGGTCTACCAGATCGCGATACCGCGCCGTGACCGTACCCATCTCGCTCCGGGCGCTGGTGGCCAGGCCCAGCAGCAGATCGGTGCCCAGGGCCACGTTCACGCGGCCGACTTCCGCCCACTCCGTGCCGCTCGTGCCCGTGTAGGCGATCAGCGTTCCGCCGATACGGCGAAGCCGCAGCCAGTGGAATGCGCCGGCGGTGGGCAGGCTGGCGTCGCTGGTGGTCTGTCCATCGTCGACACGGCGGCTGGTCAGGCGCACATCGCCCTCGCGGAGCTTTACATAGACATTGCGGCTGCCTGCCTCGATCGACGAGCGCGCCATCAGTCCTGCCATGCGGCCGGCGTCGTCGCCTTCGAGGGCGATTATCCGTACCGCGTAGTCAAAGTCGCCGCTCACGTGCCGGTAGATGAAACCGAGCTCGTCCGCAAAGCCCCAAACATCGCGCCCGCCCGCAACCACGTCATAGTGCTCGCCCGGCCGTATGTCCGTCGAACCGCTGACGGCTCCGCCGATGCGCACGTGCTGCCACTGGGCCGCAAAGGGCGTTTCCACCTCCGCCGGCGCCGACCATTCGCCCATCCGGCCAAGCCCCTCGGCGCGTACACGATACACGTACACCACGCCGCCGCGCAGCCCCCGGTCGACGAAGCTCGTCGACTCCGCCGGCAGAATCGCATGGTCCACCCACGCGCCGCCGGGCGTTCGCAGTTGCACCCGGAACACGCTTTCGCCCTCCGACGCATCCAACCAGCTCAGCCGAACCACGCCATCGGCAAGAGCCTCACCGGCGACCACCGGCGTCGCCAGCGCCGCGGAGGGGGCGCTGGCCACTGTCG
>JBGTBZ010000129.1:0-10264 GCA_041749155.1 Phycisphaerae bacterium | reverse complement strand
CGTCGCCGAGCCCGTCGCCGCCAGCACCCCGATTTACCGCGTCGAGGTCCGACCCCGACTAGGGCATGACCCATTGGGCCAGCGCGTCGCCGCGGAGGCTCGGGCGCTCGGATTCGATGTCCCGGCGGTGGCGGCCAGCCGGATTTACCTGATCGAGAGCTCCGCCAGCCCAGACGAAGTGCGGGAAGCGGCCCTGGACCTGCTCGCCGACACCGTCTCCGAGGCCGCGGAGCTGTCCGGGCCGGGCGAGACGCCAGGTGCCCCATCGGGCTGGGTCGAGATCCACCTGAAGCCGGGCGTGATGGATCCCGTGGCCCAAAGCTGCGAAACGGCCCTAGCTCGACGCGGACTGGAAGTCTGCGAGATCCGAACCGGCCGGGCTTACCGCTTCGAGGGGAGCCTGCCGCCGGAGGCCCTTCGGACGGTGGCGGAACGAGTCCTGGCCAATGGAGTGATCGAATCGGTCCACTTAGGCCGCTTTCACCCGGGCACCTTCGAGCACGGCCATCCCACCCCCTTCAAGCTCCGCCATGCCCCCCTGCGTGACCTGGACGATGCTGGCCTCGCGGACCTCAGCCGCCAGGGACATCTGTTTCTTTCGGTGGCGGAGATGAAGGTGATTCAGGTGTGGTTTCGCGAGCAAAGTCGGGAGCCGACGGACGTGGAGCTGGAGACGATGGCACAGACCTGGAGCGAGCACTGCGTCCACAAGACGCTCAAGAGCGCTGTGGTGGTGAAGAATGCGGACGGCCGGGAACTGCGGCGGTACGGCAACCTGATCCGGGACACGATCTTCGCAAGCACGCAGGAACTGATGCAGCGGCGGGAGGATGGTTTCTGCCTCTCGGTCTTCAAGGACAACGCCGGCGTCATCTCCTTCGACGACACCGACGGCGTCTGCTTCAAGGTCGAGACCCACAACCGGCCCAGCGCCATCGAGCCGTACGGTGGGGCTTCCACGGGCGTCGGCGGGGTCATTCGCGACGTGCTGGGAACGGGGCTGGGTGCCCGGCCAGTAGCAAATACGGACGTTTTCTGCGTCGCCCCGGCGGATGTGAAGGAGATCCCGCGCGGCGTGATTCCGCCGGACCGGATCCTCCAGCAGGTCGTGGCTGGCGTGCGGGATTACGGCAACCGGATGGGCATTCCGACGGTGAACGGGGCGGTCTATTACCACCCGAACTATGTCGCAAACCCCCTGGTCTTCTGCGGCTGCGCCGGCGTCATCCCGCGCGACAAGGTCCAGAAGGCCGCCCGCCCCGGCGACCGGATCGTGCTGGTCGGCGGGCGCACCGGGCGCGACGGGATCCATGGCGCCACTTTCAGCTCGGCCGAGCTGACCGACACGCATGGCAGTGAGTTCGCTCACGCCGTCCAGATTGGCAACGCCATCACCGAGAAGAAGGTCATGGACATCCTGCTGGAGGCCCGCGACCGGAATCTTTTCACCGCCGTAACGGATCTAGGGGCCGGGGGGCTCTCAAGCGCCGTCGGTGAGATGGGTGAGAAGACCGGGGCGGAGGTAGCGCTGGAGCGAGTCCCGCTGAAGTATGCCGGACTCCGATATGACGAGATATGGATCAGCGAGGCCCAGGAGCGCATGCTTCTTGCGGTTCCACCAGAGGACGTGGAGGAACTGCTCGCCCTGGCCGCCGGCGAGGATGTCGAGGCGACCGACATCGGCCACTTCGGCACCCTCGACCAGGAACTGATCTTGAATTACAAGGGGATCGAGGTCGGGCGCCTGTCGATGCAGTTCCTGCACGGCGGACTGCCGATGTGCGAGCGAGAGGCGGTGGTGGCGGAGACGAAGCCAGGGCAAGGAGGCACGAAGGCGAGAAGGCACGAAGGAAGAGAAGCGGGCGACGTGCGCGCCGAAGCTCCGTCTGACACTTCGTGCCTCCGTGCCTCCGTGCCTTCGTGCCTTCTGAAGGCCCTGGCCTCCCCAAACATCCGCTCCAAGCACCGCATCGTCCGCCAGTACGACCACGAGGTAATGGGCGGCACGACCGTCAAGCCGTTCATCGGGCCCCAGCAGATCGGCCCCGCAGACGCCGCGGTCATCCGGCCGAAGCTGGACAGCGACCGGGGGATCGCCATCGCCTGCGGGCTGGCCCCGCACGTCACAGGCACTTACGAAATGGCCGTCGCGGCGATCGACGAGGCCGTGCGCAACGCCGTGTGCGTCGGTGCGGACCTGTCGCGCCTGGCCCTGCTCGACAACTTCTGCTGGCCCGGAACGGATGACGCCGAGGCGATGGGTCAGCTTGTACTGGCCTGCGAGGCCTGCCGCGACGTTGCCCTCGCCTTCGGCACGCCCTTCATCAGCGGAAAGGATTCCCTGCACAACCAGTTCACGGACAAGGCTACAGGCCGCGTCATCAAGATTCCGCCCACGCTGCTGATCAGCGCCATCGGGATCGTGGAGGACATCGCCCGGTGCTGCACGAGCGATCTGAAGGAGCCGGGCAGCACCCTCTGGCTCGTTCGGCCATCGGATGCCGCTCTCGCCCACGACCACGCTGCACGCCTCGCGGTGCACAGGGCCGTCGCCGGCTGGATCGCCCAGGGCAAGATTCTGTCCGCCCACGACGTGAGCGACGGCGGCTGGCTCGTCGCCGCCGCGGAGATGTGCATTGGCGGAGAACTTGGACTGGAACTGCCGCTTGAACAACAGATCCCTGAGCCGTTCGAGGAGCCCCTGGCTTGCTATGTGGTGGAGAGCGCCTCCCCCCTCTGGGCCGCCGGCGTTCAGACCATCCGGCTGGGAACTGTCTCGCAAAAACCGGTGCTGCGGCTGGCAGAGGGCTCCAGTCTTTGGGTTCGCGACCTGGCTCACGCCTGGCGCGGCGAGCCTGAAGGTGTCGCGGGCGTGTCGCCAGTCCGCAGCCGAGGCGAATGAGTCCGGCGTTGACATAGCGATCAACTGGGCAATAGGTTCAGCCTGCGATGAATTTTCCCGCCGCCCATTATCCCGCTGGCGCTAAGGCCGAAGCAGACCGGTCGGCAGGCGATGCGCCGGGCGTACATGATGTCTTAATGCTCGGGTGGGAGTTTCCGCCGTTCATCAGCGGGGGGCTGGGCACCGCCTGCTATGGCCTGACCCGTGCCATGAGCCGGCGGGGCGATCGCGTGCTTTTCGTGATGCCCGGCCCCGCCCGGATGGGGTTCAGCGCCGCGTACGAGCAGCAGAACGGGCTTTCGCAGGCTGGTGATGGGATTCGGATGGCCGACTTCGAAAATGTCGAGTTCCACGGAATCAATGTCGCTCTGGGAGATCCTTACGCTCGCCTCCCGGTGCCGGCGGTAGCAGGGTCGCGGCAGCCGGCTGGTCAGCGCGATTCCCCGGGCATGGGACATGAGTTCACGTCCCGGGCAATAGCCCTGGCACTCCAGCAGCGGGGTCACGGCAAGCATTTTGACGTAGTGCATGCCCACGACTGGATGACCTTCCAGGCCGGATCCGCGGTGGCGGAGGCGCTGGGAGTGCCGTTGGTCGCGCACGT
The DNA here is from genome assembly GCA_041749155.1 of Phycisphaerae bacterium. Taxonomy (GTDB): domain Bacteria; phylum Planctomycetota; class Phycisphaerae; order Tepidisphaerales; family Tepidisphaeraceae; genus JAEZED01. The sequence goes on along the minus strand of JBGTBZ010000129.1, from coordinate 6,758 downwards.
CCACAGCACCGAGTTCGACCGCCGCGCGGGCGAGAAGCCCGATCCGCTCATACTCGCCGCCGAGGGGGCAGGTCTGGAGGCGGCGGATGCGATCATCGCGGTCAGCCGGTACACGCAACAGCTACTGGTCACGCGTTACGGCATTGCGCCGGAGCGGATCACGGTCATTCACAACGCACTTGAACTGGAGAATCGCCTGGCCCCGGAGCGGCCGGTCCAGATCGGCGCCGACGAGCGGGTCGTCCTGTTTGTCGGCCGTATGACCCTGCAGAAGGGACCCGAGCTCTTCGTGCGCGCCGCCGCCCGCGTTGTGGTGGAGGAGCGGGCGGTACGGTTCGTGATGGCGGGCACTGGTGAGCAGTTCGCTCAAGTTCGCCAGCTTGCCCGGCAGCTTGGCATCGAGCAGCACTTCCTGTTCACAGGCTTCCTGCGCGGCGAAGACATCGATGCCTTGTACCGGTCGGCGGACCTCTTCGTCATGCCGAGCCTCAGCGAGCCCTTCGGGCTGGTGAGCCTGGAGGCATCGGGGCGGGACGTGCCGGTAATCGTCTCGAAGCAGAGTGGGGCGGCGGAAGTGCTGGAGCACGCCTTGAAGGTCGACTTCTGGGACGTCGAGGAGACGGCCAGCCGCATTCTCAGCGTGCTGCGAGACGATACGCTGGCCGGGGAGATGGCGGCGCGGGGCAGCTTCGACGTCCGCCAGATGCGCTGGAGCGACGCGGCTGAAGGCGTTGCGCGGGTGTATGACCGGCTGCTGCGACCCATGCCCGAGCGACGCGTTTAGAGCAACCTGAGCCTGGAGTCAGCCTTGCCCGACCTCACTCCTGCCACGCCGATCCTCATCATCAGCGGCACCAATCGACCCGGGTCCTATTGCCTCCGCGTCGCCCGACAGATCGAGTCACACTACCGGGAAGCGGGCATTCCGCACGCGTTGCTGTCGCTGCTGGAGTTGCCGCAGAGCCTGTTTCTCCCGGAGTCCTATGCGAAGAAGCCGGCAGAGTTCGCCCCCATCCAGAAACGCGTGCTTGACGCCGCCGGCCTGCACATCGTCGTGCCCGAGTACAACGGGGGCTTTCCCGGGGTTTTCAAGCTCTTCATTGATCACCTGAAGTTCCCCGACAGCTTTGAGCACAAGTGTGTCTGCTTCACCGGCGAAGCCAACGGCATGTGGGGCGCCTTTCGACCGGTTGAGCAGATCCAGATGATCTTCGGCTACCGCAACGCCTACATCTTCCCGCACCGCGTCTTCATCCCCCACATTCAGAGCCAGTTCGACAAGGCCGGCGCGTTTCAGAACCATGAGGTGGACGTGCTGCTGCGCAACCAGGCTGTGAACTTCGCCGGCTTCGTCCGCCGGCTCTGAACCCTCCCTCTCCAGATGACCGTGTCCGACGCGTCAAAGCCTCGATTCACGCGCACGTCCGGCGGCTGGTACGTCGCCGACACCGCCGTCGTCATGGCGGACGTGCAGATCGGCGAGGATGCCAGCATCTGGTTCGGCACCGTCATCCGCGGCGATGTCGCCCAGATCACAATCGGGCCTCGCACGAACGTCCAAGATCTCTCGCTGATCCACTGCGACGGCGGCTTCCCCAACCACATCGGAGCCGATGTCACCATCGGACACGGGGCAATCGTCCACGGCGTGCGCGTCGGCAACCGGGCCCTCATCGGCATGGGCGCCCGCCTGCTCGCTGAGAGCGTCGTCGGCGTGGAGGCCCTCGTCGCCGCCGGCGCCCTCGTGCCGCCGCGGATGGTCGTGCCGGCACGGACACTTGTCGCCGGCGTGCCGGCGAAGATTATCCGCAAGGTGACCGAACGCGATCTTGAGTACATGCGCAGCCTTCCGCCCCATTACGTCCGGCTCGCCAAGGCATACACCGACGGGCAAATCGAGCACGGCGGGCGCGCCTTGCCCGCGCAAGTCCCGACCGAGGGCCCACTTACATGAACTTCCGCATCGGCCACGGCCACGACATTCATCGCATCCAGGCCGGCGGAACCCTGGTGCTCGGGGGCGTGGTCGTCGCAAGGGATCGCTCATTCGCCGCCCACAGCGACGGTGATGTGGCGATTCATGCCGCGGTGGACGCCATTTTCGGGGCCCTGGGGGCGGGGGACATCGGTCGGCACTTCGCCAACGAGGACCCGCGATGGAAGGACGCCGCCAGCACGACGTTCCTCGAGCAGGCGGTGGCCGAGGCGCGTCGCCTGGGCTTCGAGATTGTTAATCTGGATGTGACCATCCTCGCCGAATCGCCGCGGCTTGCGCTGCATGTTCCGGCAATGATGGACAACCTCCGGCGGGTCACCGGCGGGCAGGTGAACGTGAAGGCAGGCACGAACGAAGGTTGTGATTCGGTGGGCCGCGGCGAAGCCATCTCCGCGACGGCGGTCGTGCTCCTGAGGCAGATCGTCGATTGAGCACTACCAGAGCAGGAATGAGCCGCTTCCGACAGTCACCGCCAGGACGCCCAACTTCACCGCGCCGATCCACAGGTCAAAGCGACGCGTCTGGCTCGGGCGGCGGGCCAGGCTATTGAGGTACTCAATGCGGCTGTTTACGGTCCCGTGCAGGAAGTGGCTGAGCTGATCCGCCAGCCACCACAGGGGCGCAAGCGGCCCGGGCTGGGCGGGTCGGCGATCCACCGGGAGCTGGTTCATCCGGGCCGCATGCCGCAGCGAGGCCCCGAAAACCTCTGCCCCCGCCGGGCCCACCAGGTCGCGACGACGGGCCAGGGCCGTCCCCATGGGAATCACCGTGGGGGCCGCGTCCATCGCCTGCGCCTGCATCGTCCGGGCGGCGAAGACGTCCGCCTGCCGCTCGAAGCAACGACTCAACAGCGCAAAAAGCAGCAGGATCGCTGCAAGAGATCCCAGCCCGATCGCGTACTCAAGAGGCGCCCCCAGCGACTCCATCGCCGGCACCGCCGACGCAAATGCACGCCAGCCGGCCTCGACGGGCCCCGCGAAGAACAGGGTCATTCCCGCCAGGAAGACGAAGTACCACAGGAGATGGCGGTGCTTTACGTGTCCAATTTCGTGGGCAAAAACCGCCTCCACCTGTACCGGCGTCATTGAGTCGAGCATCAGGTCGCTGAGCAGCACGTACCGCATCCGCGGCAGGAAGCCGACGACGGCGGCGTTCACCATAGAGCCGTCGGTATCCCACACGAGGATGTCCCGCATCGTCAGGCCCGTCCGGGCACAGAGGGCCTCCAGACGATCGCGCATCGGACCCGCCGCCAGCGGCCGCGTCGGAAGCAGCCTCCGCACCAGTTCCGGCGACACCGCTATGACGAAAAGGGCCCCCAGCACGAACAGCCACAGGTCCAGGTGCCCCGTCAGCGGGATCCCGGCCAGCCACAGCGTCGCAACCGCGGCGTCGCGAATGAGCATCAGCAGCAGCAGCGGCACCAGGGCAAAAAGCAGCCGCTGGCGAAGCGTGGCGAACCAGTAGGTCTTCAGCGCCGGAGGCGGGTAAATCGGCCGGCCCTGGTCCAGATCGACCAGCAGCCGCATCTCGCGCTGACGGCGGACGGCCGGGTACTCGGCGCCCACCAGCAGGGCCCAGGCGCCATAAGCCGGCAGCGTCGCGACGGCGATGCCCAGCGTGCGCAATTCCGGGATCGCATCGACGAATGTCAGCGAAAAGGCCAGCTCCCCCCAACCCATGACAAACAGACCGATCGTGAACCATCCCAGCATCGCCGGCAGCGCCAGCCGATATGCCAGTGGAAGCATCTCGACCGACGCCTCCCCCTCCGCCAGCCTCCGCCGCCCGCTTCGCAGGGCGGCGAGGGCGGCGGTGGATACCAACAGCAACATTCCGCCAAAGAAGAATGTGATCCGCTCGGGCGTGACGGCAGGCGATCGTGGGTCCTGCTCCGGTCCGGCGACGTCGGCCCAGAGCAGCCAGAGCAGGGTCGGAAACAGGACGAGGATACGCGACATCGGTCTTGGCCGTCGGGCGCGGCCCGCTTAAAGAGCGTGGCCCAGCTTCTCTCGCTTCGTCTGAAGGTACGAGCGGTTGTGGGGGCCAGGTTCGATCCTCACCGGAAGCTGCTCCACCACCTCCAGGCCGTAAGCCTCGATCCCATATATCTTCTTCGGGTTGTTCGTCAAAATCCGCAGCTTCCGTAGACCCAGATCCCTGAGAATCTGGGTTCCGATGCCATAGTCCCGCTTGTCGATCGGCAGGCCCAGCTTCTTATTGGCGTCCACCGTGTCGAGCCCCTCCTCCTGCAGCCGGTAGGCGTGCAGCTTGTTGGTGAGCCCGATCCCACGGCCCTCCTGACGCAGGTAGAGCACCACACCCTTGCCTTCCTGCTCGATCCGCTGCATGGCGGTGGCGAGCTGCTCGCCGCAGTCGCACTTGGCGCTGCCGAAGACGTCGCCCGTCAGGCACTCGCTGTGGACGCGAACGAGCACCGGATCTTCATGTACCTGTGCCGTCCCGTCCGGCTGTCGGTCGCCGACTCCCCCCTTACATAACGCAAGGTGCGGGTGCTGATCGATCGTGCTCTCGTAGGCGTGGAGCGTAAAACTTCCCCAACGGGTAGGGAGATTCACGGTCTCCAGTCGCCTGATCAGCGTCTCACGCCGCATCCGGTGCCGGATGAGCTGCTCAACGCTGCAGATCCGCAGGCTGTGGCGCTTGCAGAAGGCCTCCAAGTCCGGCCGCCGCGCCATTTCCCCGTCGGGGCGCATGATCTCGATACCAGCGGCCACGGGGCGTAGCCCGGCCATCCGACACATGTCCGTCAGGGCCTCGGTATGCCCTGCACGGACCAGTACCCCGCCCTCCCGGGCTCGCACCGGCTGAATGTGTCCGGGTCGGTCGAAGTCCTTGGGCATCGCGCGTGCGTCTGCCAGGCGGCGAATGGTGGTGGCACGCTCGGTCGCCGAGACGCCCGTCGTCACCCCGAAAGCGGCGGACGCATCGACGCTGACCGTGTAGGCGGTGCCACGCTGGGCGGTGTTCAAGGTGTTCTGGGGCCCCAGGTCCAGACGCTGGCAAGTCTCCTCGTCGACGGCCACGAAAAGCATCCCCCGTGCCTCGGTCAGCATGAAGTTGACGGCAGAGGGCGTCACATGCTCTGCCGCGATGACGAGGTCACCCTCGTTCTCGCGGTCCTCGTCGTCAACGACCACGATCATTCGGCCTGCTTTCAGCTCCTCGATGCAGTCCTCTATCGAATCCAGCGTCATGGGCAATAGTAGGGATTGAGGCGGCCCCCGGCCCGCTAGCCCGGCCTGTTGATCGGCAGGCGATAGCGGCATTTCCGCCTCTCACCGCGTTGGTAGAGAGGATGTTTCGGGGGCACGTCCACAGTCTGAACATACTCCGCTCCAAGCCGCTCGCACGTACGCCGGCTCGGAATGTTGTCCGGATTCGTCGTGATCCAGAGTTCTGACATCCCGTGACGGGCCGCCAGCGGCAGCAGCAGGCGCAGGGAGCGCTCCGCGTAGCGCTTTCCCCGCGCGGGCGGAAAGACAAGGTAGCCAACATGCCCGTAATACATCCGCGTACCCTCGTCATCGCTGATTCGCAGGCTGATCGTGCCACCGATCGGGATCGGTGGGTCGACCCGTCGCTGCGACCCGCCTGCGGCGGCGACCATCTCGGGATGCAGCCGCATCCAGAACCTGTACGACCCCGGGCGTCCGCGGCGCGGGTCGGGCCGCTCCAGGCCGCGGGGATGGTTGTCCAGAAACATCATGAGGCCGTCGGCGGAGACGGCACATTCCGGGTCAGCGACACACTGGGGATGGGCGGCGGCGCGCAGGAAGTCGGAAGCGTGACAGCGGGATGGCTGGAGCAGTTCAAGCTCGCCGTCGCGAAGGACGCCGGGATCAAAGAAGCGGCTGCGCCGGGTCAGGAAGCCAAGCAATGGCATGATGACGCAGAGACAATAGGGTCCAAGCCAAAGCCCGGCCCCACCGAGGGCCGGGCCATTGTTGCGCCATGGGCACAGGCTAGAAGATCCCAAAAAACAGAGGCTGACCGTTGGTGAGGCTCTTCCAGCGGAGAAAAACGAAGATGAGTGCCAGCAGCACGGCGACACAGGCCGAGCCCGTTAGAGCGGTGTAGACGTTGTTCACCGGCCGGGCGGCATCAGAACGCATGCGGGTCATGGGGCAGTTCTCCAGTGGGCAGGACGGCGGCGGTTCTTTGTACGGCAGCCGGGTCAGATTCGCGTGTATACCTGGTCGTTCGGGGCGATCTGCTCAATGCTTGGCCCGCTGAGCTTGCCGATGCTGACCTGGTCGTCCACCTGCTCAACCGTCACGAAGCCCAGCAACTGATTGGTCTCGGCGTCCACGACGCTGAAACGCATGCCCTGCTTCACGTCATCCTCGCGACCCACGCTGATGAGGGCGTAGGGCTGTCCGCCGATGACATCGCGACGGACGATCACACCGTTGATCGGCGGCGGGGCGGCTGGATTGTCCGTGGCCCGGGGATCGATGCCCTGCGCGAGAAGCTGGGCCTCGAGGGCCTCGATTCGAGCGCTCCGATCCTTGTTGGCCTCCTCGGCGGCGCGTAGGGCGCGCCGGGTGAACTCATACTCGTTCTCGACCCGTGCAAGGTTCGTGCTCAGATCCTGATTCTGGGCGAAGGTCCGCTGGTACTCTTCGCGAAGAGCCGCCAGCTCGTCGCGCAGGGTATTCACCAGCGCCATAGCCGTGTTTACCGACGTCGACAGCGTGGTCTGCGTCGTGGTGGACTGGGCTACCTGGCTCTGGAGATC
>JBGTBZ010000128.1:0-5641 GCA_041749155.1 Phycisphaerae bacterium | reverse complement strand
CCTGGAGGCCGCTGACATCGCCGCGGAGCGTGTCCGGATCCGCCGCCTTGCAGAAATGGGGCTGCCCGCGGCGGAGGCGGTGGGGCTGGAGCTGACAGCACCGCTCTCGACCCACGAGGCGGTCTTGGCGGGCATGCTGATCCCACCGGTGCTGGCCCGGCAGGGGGAGATGCTGACAGTTCACCACATGCGCAACGACGTGCCGATCCGGCTGCTGGCCCGTGCCCTGGAGGATGGCGTATCGGGGCAGCGCATCAAGGCCCGGAGCGAGACGACCGGGACCGTGATGGAAGTCGAGCTGATCGCCCGGCACGCCGGCCGCCTCGTGCCGCCCGAGGGCTTGGCGGAGACCGATCGCTCCGCGCTGCCCCGCTGAGCGGTGAGGGGTGAGAAGAAAAACAGGCCGGGTCGGCTTCAGCGGAAGGGTTGCAACGGCCGATAAGGCAGAAGGCTCAAGAGCCGCAGGCGTCCGGCCCGCATTAACAGTTAGGCGGGAAGTGAAGCCGGGCCGGTTGGAAGAACAGGCTACGTACCCGGAGCGGTCCATGCGGTTGGCTGAGACAGCAACGCACACCGAGACATTCATGCAGATCCAAACCTCACGCTTCGGCCCGATCGACGTGGACGAGTCGCGCATCATCACGATGGTCGGCGGGCTGCTGGGCTTTCCCCGGGCCACGCGCTTTGCGCTGATCCAGACGGGCGAGGACAGCACCTTCTACTGGCTGCAAAGCGCCGATGATTCGGACCTGGCATTTGTGGTCTGCGACCCGGCCCTGTTCCTGCCCGATTACACGATCGACCAGGTGCCCGTGCGCGAGGAGGCCCGCGAGAGCCTGGGCCTGGACCCGGAGGCGGACCTCTCAGGCAGCACGCAGGTCTTTGCCATCTGCAACCGCGTGGGGGACTGGCTGACTGGGAACCTGCTGGGCCCGATCGTGATCAACCTGGAAAACTGCCACGCCCGGCAGATCGTGCTCACCGAGAAGAAGTGGAGCACGCGCCAGCCGCTTCTGAAGCTGGTGGTGGAGCAGCCGCTGCGCAAGTCGGCGTAGGTGACGCCACACTCGCCGGGAGGTCTGAATGCAGGCAGTCACATGCATCAACTGCGGTTCCCGCAATCCCCCGATCCGCGCGGTGTATGACTGGCGGCGGACGAACCAGGACGGCGGATGGGTCTGGCTGGGAACCTCCCGCTCCCTTTGCCCGACGTGCTACGCCGATCCCCGCTTCCGCGGCCGGTGGATTGACGAGCGACAGAAGCAGACCGGCCAGAAGCCGGCCTGGGCGGCGGATGAGCCCGAGGAGTTCGCCCTGCCGACTCCGTCCCAGCGCTCCCCCGCGAAGCCCGTCCCTCAATCCAAGTCCCACGAGCGGCCCAGGCCGGCAGCACCTTCCAGCAGCCCGGCGCGCGCCAAGCCCAGGCGTTCCGGGGGGAAGACCCGCAAGGCCTCGCCAAAGTCAGGGGCAAGTAGGGGCAGCTTACTCGAAGCTCCATCGGCCGTTGTCGAAGGTGTAGCTCCGGGCGATCCCGGAGGGGCGGCTGCGTTGCCTGCCGTCGCCGGTGTGGTCGCCATCCTCGAAGACGAACCAGATTCTCAGCGTCCCGCCGGCCGCCGCGGGCTCGGACACCACGACACGAAAGGACCCATCCTCGTCGACCTTGCCGACATACGTCTTGGTCCAGTACTCCCCGGGGAGGGCCTCTGACTCGTCAGCCACCAGGGCATATGCGGCCGGTTCATCGGATTTGACCGTGCCCGTCACGACGAATCGGCGCTGGCGCTGCTCGACGACGCACTCGAGGCCTTCAAGCGAGAACGCCGGCAGACGTCCGCGATCGTCGGGCACCCCACGAAACGCCGGATGCCTGGCGAGCACCGCCGCCGCCGCCTCGCTGAGGTACACGCGGCGGTCACCCTCACCCCTGACCCGCCGCCAGTTGACGTGCGTGGCGCCCATCAGTGTGTTCCCGGCCCGGTCGGCGTCGATCGGACCGATGTGGGGCAGGCCAAAGCCATGGCCCAGCTCGTGCAGCATGCCCTTGAGCATCAGCTTCACAAGGAAGTCCGAGCCCATCGGCTCTCGCGGCGAGATGCGCCCCGGGCTCATGTCGAGGTTGCAGGTGGCCCAGCCCCCGATCTGCTCACCGAAGCCGCCCAGGAACACGCCGTCGGCGCCCGCGCCCTGCTCCCCGGCATACACCAGAATCCACCACACCTGCTTCTGAACGTTAATGCGGCCTTCGGCCCTGAGCGCGTCCATGACCTCCGCCCGCAGCGTCACCGGCTTGTAATCGTCCAGCTTTTGGGCGCCGCGGAACACCCGCACCTCGACATCACCGTCCGCGGTGCGGCAGAACGGCATGACGACGTCGCGGAGCCCCCAACGGTCCATCCCCCGCCGCAGGAACGCCTCGGAGTAGTCGACGATCTCGTTGATCCGCTGCTGGTACCCGTCGGGAGGCTGCACGCTGGCCGGCAAGAACAGGATGACGTGCACCCGACAGGGCGCGGGGGCAGCCTGCTCCTGCGCCGAAACGCCGAGGAACAGCGAGAGCATGACACTGAGCGCGACCAGCCGGAGGCCTCCGATGGACCAGTCTAACCGGACAATCCCTGCTCTTGGCCCGCCCCGGACCTCCGATTGCCGTTTCTAGGCGCAACCTCTGCGCCAGTTCACCGCCCATCCACAACCTTCGATACGTCCCCCCACTGGCCCGGCCGCTCAAGGTCCGCGGGGGAAATCGCCGAAAGGGCCTATTGGCGGTCTATACCGGCTCCTCCGGCCCCATCCATAATGTGCTAAACGGGCAGGATCGACCGTGAGGCGGGATTACCGCTGCCTGCGGCACGGATGTCGCGGGTAAGATATAGGAGCAGGCACGCGGGGTTACGGCGGAGATCGTCGGCCGGCACCGGGTCGGACCAGTCACCGCCAAGCCGCGTGCAGCAGCTCCAGGGCGCAGAGTCGCCTTGTGGGTCAATGTCGATGCATCCATACATCAATCTGCGACAATAAGCTCATAGGCGGCGTCCCGAGCGAGATCGACGACGCCGCCGAGCCGCCGGAAGCGCATGGCAACCTTGCCCTGCGCAACGGGTCGCGGAAATGGGTGGGTGTGTCCGGCCGAACTCGTCATCGCAGGCGCAGGCTTCTGCCGTCGCACCTGGAGAACGGAGTCGCCGGCGGCAAGCCACGAGTCGTACCCGACGTGCGCTCCAGTCCCAGGAAGGAGCCTACTCAGATGCTGGTACTGTCACGTCAGCGCGACGAGACGATCATGATCGGCGACGAGGTCGAGGTGACCGTCGTCGATATCCGCGGAGACAAGGTTCGCCTTGGCATCACCGCCCCCAAGGAAATCACCGTCCACCGCAAGGAAGTCTACGAAGCCATCAAGCGCGAAAACCGCGCCGCGGCACAGGTTCGACCCGAGGACCTCGATCCCTCCGCCGCCCCGCATCCCGGCGGACGAACGATTTCCGGACCTAAGCTGGCCAGCGGGCAGGCGCAGCGGCGGCCTGAAGCCTTCGACCCGGACAAGCCCATGGTCCGTCCGACCATTCGTGCCAACATGCCGCAGGCGATCCGCCCTCAACGGCCCGATCGCAACCACGGCCGCAGGCCCGACCGGCCCGAAGAGCACGGTCAGCGCGAGCAGCAGCCCGCGCCGCCGCAGCAGCCCGAAGCGCCACCCGCGGCCTCGGCCGAGGAACCGCCGCCATCTAGCGATACGGGCTCGGAATCGGGCACATAGGACGAGCCGCCTCCACAGCTTCTCCCGCAGGGGAAGCTGTCTCAGGTGGATGAACCAACCAGAGCACGGCTTCCCCTTCGGGAGAAGCCGTGGCACCCGGCTTGTGCCCGCCTCACGCCTTCCGCGATGATGCCGCCGTGTCCGCCCCGGAGCCGCCAGCAGTCCCCAACGACGACGCGCCCGTAGGGCCTCCGGCCGCGGACCTCATGCCCGCCGCCGATCTTGATCCCGCGGCGGCCGGGACGGAGGCCACGCCCGCACAGAAGGGGGCATGGATCCTCTACGACTGGGCCAACAGCGGCTTTGGCCTCATCTTCGGCGGACCGATCTTCACCGCCGTCTTTATCGGCTCTCTACTTCCAGCGCAACCGACCTGGGAGCGCGATGCCGCCCTGCCGGAGGACCAGACCGTCCGCGGGCTGGTCATTGCCGGGGTGCAGTGGGGCGGCGACAGCCTGCTGGCCCTGCTCGTGGCCCTGGTGGCGCTGCTGACGTGCGTCGGCGCTCCAGTTCTCGGGGCGCTGGCCGACCTGCGTGGATGGCAGAAGGGCCTGTTCGTCATTTTCGCCACCGCCGGGTCGGTCCTGGCGATGAGCACCGCCATCCTCCTGCCCGGCGATGGCCAGGGCCGCTGGCTGCTGGCGGCAGTGATCTACGTGGCGGCGATGCTCTGTTTCAGCATCAGCAACACGTATTACAACGCGTTCCTGCCCCGGCTGACGCGGCCGGAGCGGCAGGGAAGCCTCTCGGGCTGGGGCTTCGCCGCCGGCTACATCGGCGGGGCCGTGGCGCTGGTGTTCGCGGGATTGGTGCTGCCGCGCATGGGCTGGAGCGTCGGGCTGATGCTGGCGGTGGGGGGCGCGTGGTGGCTTCTCTTCTCGATCCCGGCATTTCTCCTGCTGCCGCGAATTCCCGCATCGCCCGCAGCGGGGGACGACCTCCCCGGCGCCAGGGCGGCGGGCTCGGTGCTGCTGGGTCCGTTCCGCCGGGTGTTCATGACGCTCAAGCACCTGCGGCAGTTCAAGATGCTGTTCCTGTTCCTGCTGGCTTTCCTGCTCTACACCAACGGGACGGAGACGATCATCTATCTGTCCCCCGCCTTCGGCACGCGCGTGCTGGGGATGAATGAGCAGTCGCTCACGGTGATGTTCCTGATCGTGCAGGGCGTGGCCTTCGTCGGCGCCGTGGGCTGCGGCTACCTGGCGGACTGGATCGGCAACAAGCCGGTCATCATCGGCACGCTCGCCGTCTGGTGCATGGGCGTCTTTGCCACGTACTTCGTGCAGACGCCCGGGCAGTACATGCTGATGGGTTGCGTGATTGGCCTCGTGCTTGGCGGCGTGCAGTCCAGCAGCCGGGCCCTGATGAGCCTGCTGGCGCCCGACTCGATGCGCAACGAGGCCTTTGGCTTCTACGCCGTCGGCAGCAAGGCCATGGCCATCCTCGGGCCGCTGCTCTATGCGGGCCTGAGTGCCGCCTGGGGCTCGCGCGCCGCCGTCTTTGCGGTGCTGCCGTTTCTGCTGGTCGGTCTTCTGCTACTGCTGGCCGTCCGCGAACCGAGCCGGACGACCGACTCCGTGGCCTAGATGCCCTGTCTCGGGTCGCGCAACTGCTCCTCCCGGCCCGTCACCTCCACGCGATCCGCCACCAGCCGCCGAAGGGCGTCGTATTCGCCCTCCCGGCCTGCCACCAGGACGTGGCACACCCTGCCGGCGGCATCCACGCCGATTTCCGCGAAGTCCGGCAGGCTCACCGTCAGGCTCCCCCGGACGATGCGGCGGTCGACCAACCGCGGCAATCCCCAGCCGCGGATGGTTATGCCGAATACCTCGCTATCCCACTCCGGCAGCTCGCGCCAGGCCTCGAGCTCCTCGCCGCGGA
>JBGTBZ010000127.1:0-3849 GCA_041749155.1 Phycisphaerae bacterium | reverse complement strand
GGAGGCTGCCGCGCGTGGCGGCTATGCCGGCCCTCGCTGCGGACCTTCAGGCGGAGCGGGGCGGGGCGCAGCCGCGAGCTTGGCAGCCGAAGCCGAGCGTCGGCTTTTGCGGCTATGTGGGGACGCCCGCCTTCCGCCTTGCCTACCTGTTGACAGGGCGGCTCGAGAAGCGCCGGGGGCTGGTGCTTCGTCACCGGGCGACGCGGGCGTTGGCAGGCTCCGCTGAGGTGGAGTCGCGATTCATCCTGCGTCCCGTCTTCCTGGGCGGCGCCGAGAGCGGGAAGCACGCCGGCTCCCGCTATGCGGCGGCGCGAGCGGAGTTTCTCGACAACGTCTTCGACACGGACTACACGCTGTGCCTGCGAGGAGCGGGCAATTACTCCTTCCGCTTCTACGAGGTGCTGGCGGCGGGGCGCATCCCGCTGTTTCTCAACACGCACTGCGTGCTCCCGTTCGAGGACCAGATCGATTGGAAGCGCCATTGCTGCTGGGTGGAGCAGGACGACCTGGATCATCTGGCCGGCCGGCTTGCCGCGTTCCATGAGCGGCTTGGGCCCGAGGGATTTGCGAGCCTGCAGCAGGAGAACCGGCAGCTATGGCAGCGCTGGCTCTCGCCCGCCGGATTTCACGCCAGGGCTCTGGAGCGCGCACGGAGGCAGCCTGATCCGACATAGCATCGCGGCATGCTTCGAGGTTTGGCCGAATACCTCAGCCGACGCGTCGTCTTCAAGCGGCGGCTCCCCGCGGACCTTGGTCGGGCCGCGATCTATGTCTCGCCGGCGGCCTGCCTCGCCTATTGGGTTCGCTCGCTGGAGCGCACAGATCCGATGCTGCTGCGGTTTGTGCGAGAGCATGTCCGGCCTGGCCACACCGTGTGGGACATCGGAGCGAATGTGGGTCTATTTAGCTTCGCCGCCGCCAGTCGCGCCGGCGGGGAGGGAAGCATTCTTGCAATTGAGGCAGACGAGTGGCTTGCCGGCTTGCTTCGTCGCTCATCGGCCCAACGGGCGGAGGGCATGGCACCGGTCTCGGTTCTGAGCGTCGCGGTAGCCGAACGGCTGGGCGTTGCCGAGTTTTCGATCGCCCGGCGGGGCAGGGCGTCGAACTTTCTTCAACGGGCCGGCGGTTCATCGCAGGCGGGCGGCGTCCGTGAATCGAGGCTGAGCATGACCGTCACGCTTGACTGGCTGCTGGAGACGTTTGCGCCACCGGACGTGCTCAAGATCGACATTGAGGGAGCGGAACTGATGGCGTTGTCTGCCGCCCGGCGCCTGCTCAGCTCCGCCCGCCCGGTGATTCTCTGCGAAGTTGCTCAGAGCAATCGGGCGGCGGTGACGGCGATTCTCAAGCAAGCGGGGTACGATCTTTACGACGCCTCGGATCGTGGCGGTCGACCGGTCGAAGGAGCCGTGGCCAACACGCTTGCCATTTCGGCTGACCGCGAGTTGTTCGCCTCCGGACGCGGCAGGAGCTACACCAGCCTCGCGTAAAGCTCGATCGACTGTTGTGCTATGCGATTCCACGAATACTCGCTCAGCACCAGGGAGCGCGCGCTCTCGCCAAGTCGCCGGCGCAGGGCATGGTCTCCCAGTACTTGTTGAAGCGCATCGGCGAATGCCGGAGGCGCCAGCGGAAGCACCAGCCCCGCATTGTGAGACTCGAGCTCCGGCATGTTGCACTCCCGACTGACTACCACCGCCAGCCCCGCGGCCATAGCTTCCAGCACCGCCACGGGGAATCCCTCCTGCCGGCTGGGCAGGCAGAAGCACGCAGCCTCCGCCAGAGCCGCCCGCTTGATCTCACCAAAGAGCGGCCCCGGGAGCAGCGTGTGCTTGCGGAGGCCAAAGCTCGCGACGCCACGCTCGATCTGGCCCATCGCCCCGGCGTCGTTACCGGCAATCACCAGCCGCACATCCGGCATTCGCTGATGCAGCAGCCTGAAAGACTCAAGCAGCAGGTCGGGGCCTTTCTTGTGGTGGAGCCGGCTCAGGAAGAGGATAAACGGGGCCTCACCCAGCTCCGGATGCTGGCGGCGAAACAATCCCGGGGCCGACGGGGGCTCGAACTTCTGGGGCCATATTCCGTTCGCCATGTCCACTGTCGGCGCGCGAAGCCCCATGGCCGCCACCACCTCACGCTCGGCGGCATTGCCGACATGAATCGCCGAAGCGCCATCGAGCATCCGCCTGTAGCGAACCATCAGTGCGACCCGCTTTTTGAGCGAGGACTGGGCCATGCTCCATGGATGCAGCATTCCGTTCACCAGGACCACGTACGGCACGCGACGCCTGCGGCACCAGGCCGCAGTGACCGGAAGAATCGATTCCCAAACGCTGTGCAGGTGAATGACTTGAGGCTGATCTGCCATGCTGCTGACGGCCCGCCTGGCGCCGGTGGCGAAAAGCCTTTCCCAAAGCGTTGGCTCCGGAAGCCGCGTGTGCTTCACACGGCTCCACCCCGGAATCTCATCGCCCAGCGGCTCTGGATCGTGCGGCCGGAAAGCCTGGGCATGCGCATAACTGAGCAACTGGACATTATGGCCAAGCTGAGCCTGCGCAGCAGCAAGTGACGCCGCGATAACCGGCGGTCCTCCCGCGCGAGGGCTCAGCGAACTGATCACGTGCAGGATGCGCATAGGAACATGGGTGGGCGGCGGCGCAATGTCACAGTGCTTCAGCCCTGCGGCAAGTAAACAAAGGACAACTCCTTTCCGACCGCAGAGCGCGCAAACAGACTGAAACCCGCCGACCTCGCCTGCTCCACGAGATCAGCGGCCCGCTCGAGCCGGGTCCGCGTCTGATCGAAGTGCAGTTCCAGCAGGAGCTGCCTGATCGGCACGCCCGACGCCAGCACATCGGGAATAGCAGTGTACTCACCCCCCTCGATATCCATTTTCAGGATGTCGATCGAGGGGCAGTTGAGATCCGCCGCCAGCGTTGACAGACGTCGCACGGGGCACCAAACCTCATCGACACTCCGCACGCCAGCCGGCATATCGGTCGAGTAACTGATGTAATCGTCACGGGCCAGGCGAAATACCTGCTCGCCATCGAAGTGCGCCAGGCCCATGGCGTGAAAGCGGAACTGCGCCGGGACTTGCTGCGAGGCGACCCACGCTACTGCCTTGGGGGTCGGATCGAAGGCGTGTACGGTCGCTCCGTATCTCCGGATCATCTCCAGGTCAAAGGAGATGTCCGTCCCCACGCCCACCGAGAATACCGTGCAATTCCGCGGCGTGTGGCGCGGAGAGATAAGCCATCCGCCGTATTCCGTCCCCAGGTGCAGTGCCGGCAGGCGCACATCCAGCCGCAGGCGCAGGTCCCGTCCGCCAAGCGTGCGCAGCTCCCGGCGCAGTCGACGCAGCCTGCCTCGGATGGCGTTCTTGAGCGACACTTGCCTGCCACGCTAAGGCGCGTGCTCGTAGCAGTCGAGCAGCCGCGGGGGATCGGCCTTACACTTGCCCCCGCATGCAGATGCCAGCGGATAAGACTCCTGCCGCAGGCCACGGCACAGCCGCCACGTCCGGCCACGGCCTCTGGCGCCCCACGCGCCTGCTCGTCGTCCAGCCTTCGCTGGGCAAATACCGCGTCCCAGTCTTCCGCGAGCTGGCGGCGCGGCCAAATGTGCAGCTGCGGGTCGTGCACGGCGGGGGCCTCGGCGTGCCGAATGCTCCCGCGGACGGCTTTGAGGCCCGCGAGGAGCGGTTTCGGCCCCTGCGGCTCCTCGGCCACCCTTTTTCCTGGCAAAAGGCCCACTTGCGCGAACTGGCCTCCTGCGACGTCATGCTCGCCACGTGGGATGTTCACTATCTCTCCCTGCCGCCGGCGCTGTCGCGGGCACGGCGGCGGG
>JBGTBZ010000126.1:0-1776 GCA_041749155.1 Phycisphaerae bacterium | reverse complement strand
CCGCGCGGCCCGCGATGCCGCCTGGGACGCATTCCGCAAGGATCCCGACTGGGTGAAAGCCAAAGACGTTTCCGAGAAGCCTGGACCGATTGTCTTGAAGGTTGAGTCCAAGTTTCTGACCCCGACCGACTATTCTCCTATCAAGTAGAAGATGTAGCTGTGTGGGCTGACTCCCACGGCGGCACGTAGCGATACGCATTGGGACGGGGTGCGACCCATCCCCCGCATGCGCACAGATCCCAAGGGGGACAATTTCCGCGGACGGCAAACTCCGACTCTCGCCAGCGAGCAGGGCGGAAACTGTCCCCGTGGGGTGAGCCAGGGTCGCGAAAGGCCGCGTCCCAGTTGTGCTACTCTGCCCGCTTCCAACGGATGATCAACTCAGAGCGGGGCTGATCTCCAACGTGAACCACGAGCAGTTTCCAATCGTTGCCGGGGCCCGGCGGGGTCACGACAGTCAGACCTTGCGGCTCGATTTCGATTGCAATCGGCACGCCAGGCAGCGATCCCGTCATCGTGCCGCTGGAAGGATAACGGCCATCTTGAATCGTCAAGACGCGATTTGCCTCGAGGTTTCCGCGCCAGATGATTTCACCCGAGGATCCCGACTGCACCATAAGTCCAGCCGGGCGCGAAGCCGTCTCTCCCGCTGCCCCTCGAAGCTGAATCTGAAACGAAAACCGGCCCTCGGCCGCCGGCGTTCCCTGAATCACGCCGGTTGAAGAATCCAGGGCCAGACCTGCGGGCAGCTCCCCTTGCACCGACCACTGATACGGTGGGCGTCCGCCGGCCGCCGTCAAGGTGTGCGAATAGGGCTGGCCTTCCACGGCTTCCGGCAGCATCGGAGCGCTCGACAATCGCAGGGACGATCCCACAGTCAGCCGAAAGGTTCGCTGCGCCTGCGCGCCTGCCGCGTCGGTGACGCGAGCGGAGAATAGGAAATCCCCAGTGCTCCCGGGGCGTCCGCGAACTTTCCCGCTGTTCGCATCGAGCGACATTTCCAGGGGCAGATTGCCATCCACCAAAGACCAGTTATAAGGCGGGCGTCCGCCCGCGGCTGCAAGAACAAAAGCGTAGTCGTCCGCTGAGCGGGCGGCAGGCAGATCGGATGAAGTAGTAATTGAGAGTTGGGCGGCAACCTCAAGGCTGGCTGTGCTTTCGAGAGTCGCCCCGGAGATGTCTCGCACACGCAGACGAAGGGGGAAAGCGCCCGCTGACGCAGGAACGCCGCGGATCGCGGATCGAGACGAGTCCAAAGAAAGCCCCTGCGGCAACGAGCCGCCGGCCAACGACCATTCATACGGTGGCGCGCCGCCACGTGCTTCCAGATTCTGCAGGTACTCTTTTCCGATAACGCCGTTTTGAAGATCTGTGGAGGTGATCACCAAAGGCACGGCGACATCGATCGAAAATCTTTGGCTGGCGGCAGTCTCCGAGGCATCCGTGACGCGAGCGTCGAAGGAGAAGCGGCCCGCGGCGGAGGGCGAGCCTTCGATCATCCCTGTCGAAGAAGAAAGAGAAAGACCCTGGGGCAACGAACCGCTCTGAAGGGTCCAGCGTAACGGCAGTTGTCCACGCTCCGAGACGAGGGCGTGGGAGTAGCGCGACCCCAGGGCGGCGCCAGGCAGAGAGGATGGGCTGACGATCTTCAGGCCCGTACCCACATCGAGAGTGAAAGCCTGCCTCGCAGCCGCCTGCGAAGCATCTGTCGCCCGAACGGCGAACTGATACTTGCCGGGCTGGCTGGGGCGGCCGTCGAGAGTACCGGCAGCGCTG
>JBGTBZ010000125.1:0-3244 GCA_041749155.1 Phycisphaerae bacterium | reverse complement strand
CGAGGGCGGTGCGGTGAGCTTCGAAAGCGGCCTTGATGTGGAGGCCATCGTTGGTTCGCACCAGCGCCGCCAGGGGGGGAACGGCACAAGCCAGGGCGACGAGAATCGCCACAGCGAGCCAGATGCCGCTTGAGGGGCGGGCAATTGGGGGCGCAACCTCCACCTGTCCGGTGCGAAGCGAATCCACCGCCCTCCGAAACAGCCACCAACCGAACAGCGCGCAGCCGGCGGTCGCCAGGAAACTGGGAAGCCCGACGGCAGCGGCGGCGGCGAGGCGCGCGGATTGATCGCCGGCGCCGAGCTGGAAGGCATCGCGGACCAGCACGCTGGCGACGACGATGCCGGAGAGATCGGGCGCGGAGAGGTTTTGCGCCGAGAGGAGCAGGGCCCCCGCCGCCCCCGCGATGGCGGGGCCGACGAGGAGCCGCGCCGTCATGGATCGGCGAACGCCATCGAGGGTCGCGGCTTCGAGCAGATCGCGGGGGATGCGCCGCCAGGCCATGGCAATGGCGGTCGCGGGGATCGGCCAAAAGGCCGTGGCGTTGGTAAGAACAACGCGCGCCAGATCGGCGGCGGAGTGCGGCCTTGCGACGCCAAAGAGCTGCCGGAGACACTCGGCCCAGCCATAGGCCCAAGCGGGTGCGGGAATAACGAGAATTGCCGCCATGAGCGGCCAGAGGGCGAGCCCGGCGTGTCCCCGTGCCAGCGCCGAAGCGGGCACGATGGCCAGGAGCGTCGCCGCGACTGCGCCTGCGGCAGCCAGCAGCAGGGTGCGGCTGAAGACCACGATATGGTGGCCATCGGGCGCCAGGTTGGCGGTGGCGACCGCCGGGTGCAGGAGCAGATTCAGCAGCAGCCACGCCAGCGGCAGCCCCGCGGCCAGGAGGAGCAAAGCCCAGAGCAGGATTCCCGCCGCGCGTCGCGACACGAGCGATGGTATCGCGGCGCTTGAGGATGGTCTGAGGGGGCGGCCGTATGCTCCCGGACCATGAGGGCGGTCGCCTGGATGAAGAATCTACTGGCGTGGACGCAGCGGGCGCCTGGAATGGCGCTGGCGGTGTACTGGATCATCGCGTTCATTGCCACGCATATCCCCTCCCCATGGGAGCCTTCCGACACCCCGCCGCGGCGGCTGCCGCTGGACAAGGTGGGGCATTTCGTGGGCTATGCGGTGCTGGCGTGGCTGCTAATGAACCTGCTGGGCCGCCGGATGCGGCCCTTGGCGGCGGCGGGGCTAACGATGGCGATTGTGGTGGTTTACGGGGCTTTTGATGAGCTGACGCAACCGATGTTCAACCGCACGGCCGACCTTCCGGATTACACGGCCAACCTCGCGGGCGGGCTGGCCGGCTCGGTCTTTGGGATGTGGCGGGCGCGGCAGGGGGAAGGCGACCCGGTGGCGGCGAGCGGGCCGGACCTGGGCTAGACTGCGCGCAAATGTCCAGCGATCCCGAGCCGAGCGGCCATCTGCATGCCCCCTGGCGAATGGCCTATATCAAGAACCTCGAGAAGGATTCCGCTCAGCGCGATCCGCTGGCGAAGCGGTACAACGACTGTTTCCTTTGCGCCGCGGCGAACTATGACGCGGCGGTGGCGGAGCTAGGCGAGAGCGAGGGCGAGGCGATGCGACGTCGCCTAGTGGTGTGGCGCAGCGAGCACCACGCGGCGGTGATCAACCGTTACCCGTACACCAGCGGGCACCTGATGCTCGCGCCGCGGCGTCATGTGGCGGACCTGGAGGAGCTGACGGCGGCGGAGGCGGCGGACATGCACGAGCAGACAGTGCTGGCGATCCGGCTGCTGAAGAAGGTGATGGACCCGCAGGGTTTCAACGTGGGGCTGAACCTTGGCCGGTGCGCCGGGGCGGGGGTGCCGGGTCACCTGCACCGGCACCTTGTGCCGCGGTGGAACGGGGACACGAACTTCATGAGCGTCGTAGGCAACGTGCGGATCGTGCCGCAGTCGGCGGAGCTGCTCTGGGAGGAGCTTCGGGCGGCCAAGGGGTGATGCGGCAAAAGTTGATCCCGCCGGCGCTCCCTCCGAGCGGCACCGACGGGATCTGGATCTGCAAGCACGTTACCCGGGCAATCGAAGCCTTCAACCCCCAATTTGGGGGGTATGGAGGGCCGTTGCCGGCTCACTGCACGTCAAGTGCCTCCAGGGCCTCGGTGACGCGAGGGAGATAGGTGTATCCCGGCCCGCCCGCCATCATCATGCCGACGGCGGCGGTTTCGAGGACCTGGGCGCGGGTAGCGCCGGCCTTCACGGCGGCCTGCACGTGGGCATAGATGCATGGCTCGCAGCGGACGGCGACGCTGATGCCCAGGGCGATGAGCTCCTTGTAGCGCGTGTCCAGCTCGCCGGACTTCATAACGGCGTGATGCAGGCCGCCGAAACCCTTGATCGCGTCGGCCATGCCCTCGCGCACGGGGCGCATGGCCTGGGCGTTGGTGTCGTAGAACCGCTTTGCCGCTGTGTCGCCGCCGGTTGACTGGTCTGCCATCTCGAAACTCCTGGTTGTTTATCAGAAGCTTAGGTAATCTCCTGTCCATGCAGGTGCCAGAACTTGCCACGCGCGAGTCAACACCGTCGGTGTCGATCATGTTCTTCGCGCTGGCGGCGGTTTTCGGTGCCGTCGGACAGTTCCTGTACAAGAGCGGCGCCGACCGTGCCGCGGCGGCGGAGCGGTGGACGGGGTACCTGAACTGGCGGATCCTGGCGGGCGTGGCCTGCTACACGGCGGTGATGGCGTTGTTCGTGGCGGCTTTCCGTCGCGGCGGGTCGTTGGCGGTGCTGTATCCGGTGTACGCCAGCACGTTCATCTGGGCGGCGCTGCTGGGGCTGTGGGTGTACGGCACGCCGGTGCGGCCGATCCACGTCGGGGGTATGGGCTGCCTGGTCGTGGGCATGTGGCTGATGGGGCGGTGACCCCCGCCCCCGGAAGCGGGGCGTTTGGGTAGGGCGGGCATACCTGCCCGCCGTGTCACACCGGTCGGTCGTGGCAGGCAGGTATGCCCGCCCTACAGCCGATGTCGCTGACATCCCGCTCGGAGGGTAAAGGTTCACGAATGCCAGACGACACTCCGCCCGGTGACTACGAAGTGCGTGACCGCCGGCCGATGAAGCCGCGCGACTGGCGCAGCATGAAACGGCTGGCTGCGCTGCTGGCGGACGCGGGGTTGTCAGCCAACGCGATCTCGGTGCTGAGTGTGGTCTTCGCGCTGCTGGGCGCGACCGCCACGGT
>JBGTBZ010000124.1:0-5955 GCA_041749155.1 Phycisphaerae bacterium | reverse complement strand
CCCTGCCCAGGCGCAGGACCGCCTCCAGCCGCCACATCGGGTCCGCCGCGTCGCTGCCGGCGATCGCCACGACGTCGCCTATGTGCACGTCCGCCAGGTCATTGCGCCGCGAGACATCGTTGATGGCCGAGATCTTCTCCCAGACCGGCTGCAGCGTGCCGTTCACGTAGCTCGTGAGCCGCTCGCGCGCCTGGCTTAGGCGCTCGGCCCGCGCCGGCTCCTCATGCTTCCTTGACAGCGCCACCAGCCCACCCAGCGCCTGGCTCATCAGCCGGTAACCATACTCGATCTCGCGGTGCACGATCCGTTCGCCGTAGAGGTGCGCCCCCAGGATGAAGGCCGCCTCGTACAGCCGCCGGGCGTCGCCGGCGTCCCCGGGATGGTTCCGGCCCGCAAGCAGCCCCGCCTGCTTCAGCGCCACTTGCCCCAGCGTGTAAAGCGCATCCAGCTTTGCCGGCGAGCGCTCGTAGCCGATCAGTGCCGCCTCTTCCGCCGCCAGCGGCGCCGCCCGTTCATACTGCGCCGCCGACAGCAGGTGCTGCAACAACGACAATTCCCCCGGCAGCGCGGGACGGCGGGCCGTTTCCCGCAGGAAATCGTCATACGGCCGTCGGGCCAGCAGAGAGGCCGTATAGCCGTCCGCCGCCAGGTCATAGAGCCGGGTGGCGTCTCCATCGGCCAGCGGCCAGTCATCGACGACGGTGGGCGGATCCACCGGCAGCAGGATCCGGCCGTAGTTCGCGGGATTCGCCCCGAAGCGGGTGATCGGCGTCATCCGCCCATTCCGGTCGACCGCAAACAGGAACGCGGCGATCGCCAGCACCAGCAGCGTCGCCACGATCCACCCGCCCGGATTGCCCCACGCTTCCTTGGGCAAGGCCATGGCCACAAGGTAGCAAGACACAGCGCAGATTGCAGGTTGCCCAGCACCAGCAGGGTGCCGGTTCGCCGGCGTCGCGCGTGTTCTGCTGCGACGATCCCCCTTGCGCTTGCCTTATGCAAATCCCGCCTCGCGTATCGCCGCCCGAAGCACCCCGGCGCTGTTTCGCAGCCCCGCCCGCTCGTTCTCGTTCATCGGGATCGGCAGCGGCGGCTCGATGCCGCCGCGCGAGATGAACCGCGGAAGGCTCAGACAGACGTCGTCGATCCCCTCAAAGCCATCCTTCTCCTCGACCAGCCCAGAAACCGGCATCACACGCGCCGTGTCATTAAACAAAGCCTCCACGATCACCGCGCAGCACAGCCCGATCGCGAAGTTCGTCGCCCCCTTCCCCGCCACGATCTGGGCCGCGGCGGTTCGGGTCTGCTGGGTGATCTCCGTCCGGGCCCGGACATCCAGCCGGCCGTGGCCCATTACCGCCCAGTCCCGCAAAGGTACCGTTCCGACGGCGGCGCTGGACCACAGAGGGATTTCGCTGTCGCCGTGTTCCCCGGCGATGTAGGCATGGACATGCTTGGGCGCCAGGTGCAGCCGGGCCGCGATC
Organism: Phycisphaerae bacterium; assembly: GCA_041749155.1. Taxonomy (GTDB): domain Bacteria; phylum Planctomycetota; class Phycisphaerae; order Tepidisphaerales; family Tepidisphaeraceae; genus JAEZED01. The sequence continues at coordinate 4,471 of JBGTBZ010000124.1, read as the reverse complement.
AGCGACCGGAAACGCGCCGAATCCAGAACGGTTCCCGTCCCAAGGACCCGCTCCCGCCCCAGCCCCGATAGCTTCAAAGCCCCGTAAGTCAGCACATCCACCGGATTTGTGACCAGCAGGTAGAACGCCCCCGGGTTCACCGCCATCAACTGCGGCACGATCTCCCGCAGCAGGTCGCTGTTGCGCTGGGTCAGCGTGAGCCGAGACTCGCCCGGACGCTGCTTGGCGCCTGCGGTGATCACCAGCACCTGTGCTCCGGCACAAAGGCCAACATCATCCCCGCCGGTGATCTGCACCGTCGGGGCGAACGGCCCGCCGTGCAGCAGGTCCTTGGCGTGGGCTTCCGCCTTTGCGCCGTTTATGTCGTAAAGTGCAATCTCGTCGCAGACGCCCCGAATCTGGCACGCATAGGCCGCCGTCGCCCCCACGCTGCCGGCGCCGACGATCGCGATCCTGCGAGAGCTCATCGCGACTCCACCGGCTCGGCAGCCAGCTCCCATTGCACCGGCTGCTGCCCCAGCAGTTGACCCAGTAACTCACGCAGCTTCCCCACCGGAACATCCCGCGGAACGTCAACCTTCATGCTCATGTCAAAGCCCCCGCCTGTCGTCCGGCGCGTCTCGACGTCCCGAATGTTGATGTTCAGTACCCGCAGCAGGTTGCTGGTCTGCCGCAGCGTCATCGATTCATCCGCGTCCCCACCCCCCACGGCGGACAGAGAGAAGCTCGTGGCGGCCCCCTCGCCGCCATTGGTGTCGTGGGCGGCCTCCAGCGAAGCACGAATGCCTGTCCGCTCCATCAGCAGCCCCAGGTCCTGCCCGATCGCCCCCAGGCCCGGCTCCTCGGAACTTACAAGCATCAGCAGCGCAAACCGCCCGCTCAGGTTCACCACACGCACCGCCTCTATGGCGGCACGACGCTCCGCCACGTAGTGGCTGATGTCATCCAGGATCCCGGGATGGTCCGCCCCGGTCACGACCAGCAGCCCCTGCACCCGCCCGCCATTTGAGCCGGATCCGGCCTTCTGCGCGTCGCTGGGAGTGTTTGAGGCTTGGGACATGTGAAAACCCGCGCATCGCGAGCAGCCTTCACAATAAGCCGTCACCCCACCTGCCTCAACCGCCTGAGACACCCCATTTCCTCAACATCCGCCCCTTCTCGTGTGGTACGCTCGCCGACCTATCGGAAAGATCCAAAGGCGTTAAGCGTTGTGAAGGTAGTACGTTAGAGCCAAATGGGAGCATTTATGCCGGCAATCCACCCGTCACGCCGTCCGTTCAAATGGCTTGCACTGGCACTGGTCGTGGCCGCAGGCCTCCTGGCGGGCTTGGCGGCGGTCGGCTTCGCCGCCCAGGAGCAGCCCGAGGCCGCGGACCCGGAGAAGATTCAGCCCGGCGAGCTGCTGATCCTCTCCATTGACAGTCTGGTGGCCCCTGGGCAGGAGAGCCGCTTTTCCCGGCGCGTCGGAGCCAAGGGGGAAATCTGGCTGCCAATCCTCGACGAGCAGCCCCTGACCGCCGCCGGCCTGACACCGGGGCAGCTCCAGAGCGAGATCCGCAGGTCGCTGGCCCGCAAGAACTACCGGGTGGAGATCATCGCGGTGGCCCGCGCGAATCTTGGCGAGGACCAGCACCTGCTGGTCCCACAGGAGTCGCCCCCCGCGGCGGCACGTCGGCAATAGCAAGCTCTCGATAAGCAAGGTTCCGACAGCGGCTTTAGTTGAATTTTACTTGATAACTTCGCCTTGACGCCTAGTTCAGATGCAGTATGCTCCGCCCCGTTCTGGTGATCGCATACGCCCGTTTGGCCTGTGCTTCAAAGACGATCATCACGTCGTTCGATGTTTCTGGGAGCGAAATGCACATCTTTTCATCTTGGGTGGCCCGCGCCCTCGCGGGGTCTTGTGTGGTAGGGCTCTGCCTCGGCAGCTTTGCCAATACTGCCTCTGCTGACCTGATCTACGACAACCGGCCCAACGCTACCGACGGCGGCACGCTGACGACCACAGGCAGCACGCCGCGCAACTACATGGCCGACAGCATGAACACGCTCGCGCCGCCGACGGCGTCGCAGGTCTGGGAGGTGCAGACCATCGGCTGGCAGCTCTTCGTGGTCGGTTCCGGCCAGGCGGGCGTTCCTGTCACCTATGAAAACGTGACCGCGCGCTTCCGCGTCTACGACACTTGGGATTCCGCGGCCCCGGCCGGAACCTCTGTTTTCAGCGGGCTGGTGAGCGACGTCATCTGGAACTTGGGCAACATCACCAACAACAGCTCTGGCGGCGGGGCATTGGCCTTCACGTACAACCTGAACTATGCCAGCAACAACCTCGCCTTCGAGCTGGGCGATGGCCAGGGCATGGGCATCGCCATCGAGATTCTCCAGAACGGCACCAAGAACCAGAATCTCGCCAGCATCATCCGCGGCGGTGGGTTCGACCCGATCATCGGGACTTCCACCAACGGCTGGTATCGTGACGCCAACGACAACGGCATCATCGAGGCCGGCGACTTCCGGACGCTGGGTTCCCCCAACAGCCCCTCGCACCTCTCGCTCCAGATCGACGCCATCGCCATTCCCGAGCCCGCCATGGCCGGCCTGGGCGTTGCAGGTGTCCTGCTGCTGATGCGTCGTCGCCGCGCCTGAGGGCGGCTGCCTCCCACGGAACGACAACCAGCCGCCGGCGCCTCAACGGGCGCTGGCGGCTTTCAAATTCATTGAACCTGGCCCACTCCGGCTCCGAGCGTCGGAGGATGCCGGAGCCCGGTTGTATGATCCAGGCAGATGAGCCAGTCGCTCACATTCGACATTGACGCTGTCATCGCCGGCCGGGCCCGCCTCGCTGAGGCCCAGGCCCTCGAGCTCTACCGCTCCGCCAGCCTCCAGGACCTGGGCGAATGGGCCCACGCCGTCACCCAGCGGCTGCACCCCGAGCCGTACCGAACCTACGTCGTCGATCGCAACATCAACTACACCAACGTCTGCACGAGCAAGTGCACCTTCTGCGGCTTCCGGCGCGACCACGACGACGCCGACAGCTACGTCCTCTCCTACGAGCAGATCGGCGCGAAGATCGAGGAGCTGATCGCCATCGGCGGGACGCAGATCCTCATGCAGGGGGGCATGAACGACCGCCTGCCGATGCAGTGGTATCTCGACCTGCTGGCGTTCATCAAGACGACCTACCCGACGATCCACATCCACGCCTTTTCCCCGCCGGAGTTCATCGAGTTCGAGCGGTTCTGGGGAATGGACGTGCGCGAGATCATCCGCGCCTTCAAGGCGGCGGGCCTCGACACGATCCCCGGCGGCGGGGGGGAGATCTTCGCGCCGCGGGTGCGAAAGAAGATCGGCCACATCAAGGCCAGCGGCGCCGACTGGCTGCGGGTGATGCGCGTGGCGCACGAAGAGGGGCTGAACACGTCGTGCACGATGATGATCGGGCATATCGAGACGATCGCCGAGCGCATGGAGCACATGGGTGTGCTGCGGGAGATGCAGGACTACGCCCTCGCCCTGGGGCGAGGAAGTCCGAATGACGAACCCAGAATGACGAACCGGATTGCCGAGCGCGTCGAGGCGCAGTATCCGGGCACTTTCAGTCGTTCGTCATTCGGGTTTGGTCATTCGGATTTCCCCGCGGCGGCGGGGCGCTACGAAGCCTTCATCCACTGGCCCTTCCAGCGGGAGAACGTGCCGCTGGGTCGAGCAAAGGAATACGACCCCGCCGTCCACGGAGACTTCGACTCCCTCTCGAACGAGGATGTGGCCAGGGGCCGCCTCGTCCGTTCCGCCGGGGCAGAGGAGTATCTGCGGATGCTCGCCATCGCCCGCCTCTTCTTCGACAACATGCCCAGCCTCCAGAGCTCCTGGGTGACCATGGGGCCCAAGATCGGCCAGCTCGCCCTCTTCTTCGGCGCCAACGACATGGGCGGCGCCATGATGGAAGAAAACGTCGTCTCCGCCGCCGGCACGACCTACAACCTGGGCGTCCGCGAGCTGTGCCGGCTTATCCGCGACGCTGGCTGGACGCCCGCCCAGCGCGACCAGTACTACAACGTCCTGAAGCTCTGGGACGGCCCCGACGCCCCCGACCTCCAGCGGCTGGCCGATCCGCCCACCCGAAAGGTCCAGAAGCTCGACGACAAAACCTGGATCGGCGCCGCCCCCGGACTCGACGACGTCGCCCTCACCGGCGACCGCATCACCGGCCCCGCGGCAGGGCAGGGGGCCGATGATGCCCGGAAACTCCAGCTCACGGTCCTTGGCGAAGGGCGATGACCGCGATAGGGGTGAGCCACCGGCCCCGAATTGTCGTTAATCTGGCAGGTCGTCATCGTCGAGCCCGCCTTCGGGCTCAGTTCTCGCTCCCAAGACTTCGCACCGCGGCCTCGACGCTGCGGCTCACCTGCTCCCAACCTCCGCGGTCGTTGGGCGTGGGCGCGAAATCCAGCGGGCATCCCACCCGCAG
>JBGTBZ010000123.1:0-1575 GCA_041749155.1 Phycisphaerae bacterium | reverse complement strand
CCGTTCTTCGACCAGTGGCGCCGCGAGCAGCCGGTCAAGGACTCCACCAGCCTCACCTACGTGCGGGCGCGGGGCCACGCCGCCGGGTTTTTCAACTCCGATGTCTGCATGCCGGCGATCGACGAGGGGCAGGCCTGGCAGTTCTACAACTGGATGCGGCGGCCGAGCGACCATCCCGAAGGTGGTGGCGGCCTGAGGGAGAATACCGCCAGGAAAACCAACGCGATCTGCAAGCAGGTCTTCGAGATGGCCAGGATGCGCCGGCTGATCGGGAGCAACCCGTTCGAGAACCTGCCGTCCTCTGTCATTGCGACCACGGACAAGCTGTTCTTCGTGCCGATCGACTGGGCATGGGCTGTGATCGACCAGCTCCCCGACGCCGGCTGGAAGCTGCTGTTCGCCCTGGCGCGGGTCGGTGGACTCCGGGTCGGGTCCGAGCCGCGGGCGCTCCGACGGAAGCACCTCGACCTCAAGACGATGATCATGACCGTGACGTCGAGTAAGACGGCACACCACCCGGGCCACGAGACCCGCGAGGTCCCCATCTTCCCGGAGCTGCTGCCCTTCCTCGACGCCGTCCTGGCCGAGACCGACGACGACCCGGATGCGCTCCTCCTCCCGTTCCTCGTCGGCCGCACGGACGCCTCGCTCATCAAGCCGGTGGTCGCGGCGATCCATCGGGCGGGTTTGAGGCGCTGGCCGAAGTTGTGGCAGAACCTGCGCAGCAGCCGGGAGACTGACCTGGTGGAGCATTTCCCGATCCAGTGCGTCGTCCGCTGGATCGGCAACTCCGAGGCGGTGGCCCACAAGCACTACCTTCAACTGACCGAGGCGCACACCCGGCGGGCGATCACGTTGAGGACGAGCAGCCCCGAGGTCAACCTCGTCGAGCCGAAGCTCGGGTTCATGCACGGCGCCGGGGCGCCCGGAGAGCAACGCGGCGCGGCCGCGGAAGGCGATGCGGTTTCCGATGCAGCACACGGGCGCATCGAGACGCCGGACGGCAGCACACCCCCCGCTGCGGCGCATAGAAACGCCCCTGAGCGCACTCAGGGGCATGAAGGTGGGCGTGCGTGGACTCGAACCACGGACCTCGTCCTTATCAGGGACGCGCTCTAACCAGGCTGAGCTACACGCCCTCTAACCGGCTCTCTCCCGCCGACCGGGCGGGATCATAGGCCCCGGCGAAGGCCTGTCAAAGCTCGCCAGTGCACCCTGCCGCCACCAGGCTGATACACTCATCGGCGCGCTGCGGTTCGCCGGATAAAGCCCCTTGGAAGCCAACGATCCCAAGCTCGCCGTGCTCCTGCTGACCGCCCCGCCGCCGGGCGTGGAGGGGGTTGAAGGGCCATTTGTGAAGGTGGACGGCCGCGACTGCCTTCTTCGCTGTGCCGAGATGTTCGCCACGCGCGACGACATCTCGCAGGTCCTGACGATCTTCCGCACGGCGGACGCCGAGGATCTGAAGCGGCGGTTCGGGGGGCACCTTTCCTTCAGCGGCGTGAAGCTCGGCGAGCCGGCGGACACCTGGCACGGCCAGATCCAGGCCCTCGCGGCCCGTGTCGGCGAGGGGGT
>JBGTBZ010000122.1:0-1941 GCA_041749155.1 Phycisphaerae bacterium | reverse complement strand
CCGGCAGGCGGAGTCCGACGGCAGCGAGCTCGCCGATTACAAGCCGCGTCCCGCGGCGCAGGAGGTCGTGCGCCTGGCCGAGGGCTCGCGGGTGGTGATGCTCAATGAGGAGCATCGCTCCAGCCGCGAAAGGGCATTCGCGCATGAGTTGCTTGAGCCGTTGCACCGCGCCGGCTTCACGCACCTGGCCCTGGAGACGATCTCGAACCCTGAGGAAGTCACCCGTCGAGGCTATCCACTCGTGAAGGACGGGACCTACACCAGTGATCCGATCCTCGCCGACCTGGTGCGCCGCGCCGCGGAGCTGGGAATGGGAATCGTTGAGTATGAGGCAGATTTCGATCAGATGCCCGAGGCGATGCGGAGCGACCCGGTCGCCTCGACCAACTGGCGTGAGCGCCAGCAGGCCGAGAACCTTGCTCGCTTCGTGGAGGAGAACCCCGAGGCACGGCTGCTCGTCTGGAGCGGGCGGCATCACATGAGCGAGCGGCAGGAAGGCGACGGCGCGGCGGCGTGGACCCCGATGGGCGGAATTTTCAAGCAGATCGCCGGGATCGACCCGCTGACGATCGACCTGATGGTGATGAACGAGATGACCCGCCCCGAGGCTGAACATCGCACCTACCGCTGGGCGGAGTCGCAGGGACTGCTGCAGGGGCCCACCATCTTCATCAATGATGAGGGCAAGCCCTTCTGCCACCTTGATTCCCTCGACGCCGCCGTCTTCTTCCCGCGCACGCAGTGGGTGAGCGGCCGACCCGACTGGATGAAGATGGGCGGCACGCGCATCACCGCCAGCCTGGACTGGGCGCGCTTCACTGAGGAGAAGCCCGCTGCCGGCAGCCCCCTGGTGATCGAGGTGCGCGTGAAGGGCGAGGCGGACGACGCCGTCCCCATGGACCGCGTCATTTGGCGCGACGGCCCCGCCCCCGCCATCTGGTTTCGCCGCGGCATCGAGTATGTCCTGCAGCTTCGCGACCCCGAGGGCGAGGTGCTGGCCAGCGCGCAGATCGCCATGCCGTAGCGCTGTGGACGTATCATCGGGCATGTGCGGCCGGTACACGCTCACCGACCTCGAGAAGTTCCTGCAGCTTCGCGCCTGGATCCGTCGCGGCGATGCGGGCCTGGCTCCGCGCCGCTACAACGTCGCGCCGCAGCAGGAGATCCCCGCAGTGGTTCGCGACAAGGCGGAGCCGGGCAAGGGGGTGCTCAAGAGCTTTCGCTGGGGGCTCGTCCCTTCATGGGCGAAGGATGAATCCGTCGGCTCGCGCATGATCAACGCGCGCTGCGAAACGCTGACCGACCGCGGCTCCTTCCGCAAGGCCCTGGAGAAGCGCCGCTGCCTCATCCCCGCCGACGGGTTCTACGAGTGGAAGAAGCCCGCGGCCAAAGGGCCTAAGCAGCCCTACGCCATCCGCCTGCGCGACGATCGCCCCTTCGCCTTCGCGGGGCTCTGGGAAGTGTGGCACGATCAGAACCACGAGGATCGCCCGCCCCTGTTCACCTGCACGATCGTTACTTGTGCCCCCAATGCGCTGGTGGCGGAGCTGCACGACCGCATGCCCGTCATCTTGCCGGAGTCGCGCTATCACGACTGGCTGGAGATCGAGCAAGTTTCCGCGGAATCGGCCGCGGGGCTGCTGAAGCCCTATCCGGCGGATGACATGTACATCTACCCCGTCGACCGCCGCGTGGGCAACGTGGCCAATGAGGGGCCGGACCTCCTGGAGCCGGCGGACGCCCAGGTGCGGCCCGATGACGCGCCAAGCCTGTTCTGAGCATCATGCTCGTCCGGCATGGGGATTGATAGCTCCTCTCGCATGGCAAAACAGAACAAGCCCAAGGTCGGCAGCGATCCCGAGGCCGCCGCCCGCGTCGTCGGCGAGCGCGACTTCGGCGCACACGGGGATGACCGCGCCGAGCGCGAGTACGCCTCGCACG
>JBGTBZ010000121.1:0-1557 GCA_041749155.1 Phycisphaerae bacterium | reverse complement strand
CGCGTCGCCGGCGGGGGTCCCGATTGCTGCGGATGGTCGCACCCTCCTCCGCCCAGCGCCAGCAGCGCCACCATGCCCAGATTGCTCAGGCTCACAGCAGGGGAAGCCATTGTGCCACTTTATGCGACGTTGGGGCAGGGTACTACCTGCCGTCCCGCGAAAGCGGGTTCAGTTCCGGTGGCCCTGGCCCAAAGTGGCGGCGTATTCACGCCGATAAGGGAGTGGAGGGGGTACGCCCTGGAACACCGCCATGCACCTGGCCTCGCTTCCCCATCTCGGAAAGAAGCCTGACGAGCGTCAAATCGTCTCGCAGGAGACTCTGCGGCTGACCACGCCGCTGGCCGCATTCGGACCGTTGCTCCTGGGAATTGGGATTGCGGTGCTCGGCAGGCTGCTGATCGATCTCGAGATCTTCAGCGACCTGCGTCAGAGATTGCTTGGACGTGCGGAGCTGGCGCTGCTGTGGGTGGCGCCGGTGCTGATCGGGGCCCTGCTATCCAGCGCCGGGACGCTCTGGCTCGAACTGAATCCCTCCGGCGTCCGCGTGCGGCGAATGCTCGGCAAGACGCGCAGCTACGAGACGGGCGAAGTGGTGAGCTGGGGATTCGAATACAGCCGCGACGCGATCAGCTCCCTGCCGCCGACCGATGCCCGCCAGTGGGTCCGCTTCAGGCTCCAGACCGCCGACGGCTTTGGCTTCCGGAAGTCGATCGACGGCAAGAAGGCCCAGCATCTCTCCAAGCTGCTGATCGCCCGCTGCACACCAACCTGAACCGCGGCCCCTCGGAAACAAGAACGCCCGCCGGTGGCGGCCGTCATTCGTGAGTTCGGGTGGGCAAGCTCGAGGCTTCGTCAATGGGCGATACAGGACTGTAACCATACCGTGTAATCGTAGCGTTACACGAGACTTAGTTCGGGCTGCCCTCGATTCTGATGCAGAACCCGATGCTGCACAGGGCAGCACCGGCGTGCAGGCAAGCACGTTACCGCCCCCCGCATCCGGTGCCGCCGACGTGGAGCTGAGGCGGCTCACGAGGGCTTGGGCGGACATGGACGGGGCCAGCCGCCGCGCGCTCGCCGACATGGCGGAGAGGCTAACCCAGCGGGGCCTGTAAGCGGTCAGGGCGTTCCCGGGGCGTCCCCGACCGGCCCCGCGTCGCCGTGATCCTCCTCCTCCCCGAGCGGAATGTAGTGCCAGGAGTCCGGCCGCATCTCGATGACGTATCGGCGGCGGCTGGATGAGGACGGGCCAGGTTCCATCTCCATGTTCAGCTCGATGAATTCAGGCGCTCCCTCGCCCGGACGCATGAGCTGCTTGACGTGCGGGAGGCTGTGGTCGCGGACGAACGCGTCGTACAGCCGCATCGACTCGTCGAGCGTGTCGGTCCCGTCGGCGAACGGCAGCGGCACCACGGTGGCGACCGGGCCGATGGACAGGAAGACGCTGACGGCGAAGGGGATGCCGGCGGGGAACCCGCCGGTTGAGTGGACGATCACGGTGCCGTGCTGCATCGTGTTCAGCCGCTCCACGGCTTGGCCGCGCGCGATCATCGGCGC
>JBGTBZ010000120.1:0-2006 GCA_041749155.1 Phycisphaerae bacterium | reverse complement strand
GATCGTCTCCTCCCGGTCGTCGCTGGGAAAGTGCCGCTCCAGCTCCGTCACGACATGGTCCGCCGTGTCGTCGAAGCTCCAGAGCCACCCCGGATGCACCGCCAGCACGCGCTGCTCGCCCGTCTCGCGCTGGATGTAGCGGGCCACGTGCGTCGCCGTCAGGCCCGGATCGAATATCCCGCCGATCACCAGCACCGGCCGCGGGAGCGGGCCATCCTCCGCATTGGCCGCAGCCTCCGGCGGAGGCTTGACCGTCGTGCAGCCGCCGGCGAGCAGGCAAAGAGCCAGCAGCCATGCATATTCCGATCTCATGCGGCCCCCGTTCCCCGCCTGACGGCGGCGATAGCGTGGAAGGCGCGGCCTTCGGTGATGTACTTGCGCTCGAAGTTGGTTCCCGCCACTTCACCCGCGGCGGCGCTGCCGGGAGTCTGGTACTCCACGACTTCCAGCAGTGAGCCGCGGACCACGGGCTCGATGTGCGCCCAGTAGTCCGGATGATCGGTAACGATCTGCACGCGCCCGCCGGGAATAAGCGCCCGCTCAAGCTGCGCCATGAGCGCCGGCTGGATCAGCCGCCGCTTGTGATGCCGCGCCTTGGGCCAGGGATCGGGGAAATAAATGTGAATGGCGGCCAGCGAACTGTCCGGCACGAAATCGCGCAGGAAGAATCCCGCATCCGTTCGGATCACCCGCGCGTTGCCGGCGCAGCCGTTGCGGCGCAGCCGGTCGCACGTGTATCTCCAGTAAAAGCTGGCCCACTCGATCCCGAAGAAGTTCACCTGCGGCCGCGCCACCGCCTGCTGCGCGATGAACGTCCCCTTCCCGCAGCCGATCTCCATCTCCACCGGGTTGTCATTGCCAAACAGCGCCCCCCAGTCAATCGGCCGCGGCAGGGCCTCCTCGGTCACCGCGATCGGCTCGATGATGAGCTGGCGCCTCACCTGCATCCAAAGACTCTACGCGCCAATGGCCCTCACGCCCCGGCGGGCGCCGGCGCCGACCCAACGCTCCTGCCGCTCGTCGCCTCCGCCTCGTCACACCGTATGCTGATGGGCCGCTTTCGCAGGACAAACGGCAGTCCCGCCAGCCAGACCACCAACCAGAAGCCCGCAGCGCTCACGACGACCCACGGCTCGAACTCGACGGTCCCGCCATGCAGCATGGCGGGTCGAAATCCCCATGGCCCGCCGCTGGGGAGCGTCTGCCGCCTGTTTCCATCCTCCAGCACCTGCTCCAGATGACCCGCCAGCGCATCTGCGAGCGCTTCGGCGTCGCCGTGCTCGCCCGCGTATCCCACCTGGGCCAGGCCCTCCAGAATCGCCTCCCTGGTTTCAGAAGCCCCGTCAACCGGCGCGTTGCTCGACCGGATCGACTCGCCCTGGAGGAGCATCCGCGGCTTGCCGCCCGCCGTCGGCCGCAGGTGAATCATCGCTTGCCCGCTCCGAATCGAGGCGTAATCGAGTCTCTGATCCGGCAGGACGGGCGGCGGAGAAGTGTGGTAAAACGTGATCTGGGCCTTGTACCACTTCGTGTGGTCGCCGGGCCTTACCGGTTCCTGGGGATCAACGGCATAACCGCTTGGCCAGAGGCGACGCGTGTAGGAAGCCTGGAGCGATATCGACAGCGGCTGGTACCCACGCCCCAGCGGATCATCGGGCACATCGGCAGCGATCCACCACTGCGATCCCAACTCGAAGGACTGCCTTCGCGGCAGCGTTGATTCGTGCGCCACATAGAAGAAAGCCCCGCCCAGCGCCGCCACCATCACCGTCCAGACGATCAGCCGCGACGTCACCGGCACCGCCGCCCATCGCTGAAACTGCGGCGAGAGACGGCCTACCAGGTCCAGGTCGCTGCCGCACTCCGGGCAGATGTGCCCGGGAAGGCCCGTCAGGTCATACCCGCAGCTCCCGCAGGCGGCGGGCTGCGCCCCGGCCTTCATCTGCTTCGGAGAGAGCTTTCGCCGCCGCCCGCCCAGCCACGCCAGCAGCACGAGCAGGAAGCCC
>JBGTBZ010000119.1:0-2977 GCA_041749155.1 Phycisphaerae bacterium | reverse complement strand
CGCGGTGTCGGAGGAGAGCAGGCTGGGCGGGGCCAGGGGTTCGAGCCCCGCGGACGCTTCGCCGGGCTCCGCGGAAGCTGTCGGGGCGGGTTCCACCAGGCGCGAATGGGCCAGGTCCAGGTCGCGGCGATCGACGAGGATCTGCTCATAGAAGCGGCCGAGCTGGCGCATCGGCCCGCGGGCGCTTCCCCCGGGGCGGCAGAGGGTGCTGCCGGCTTCGCTGTTGGGAAAGTTGAGCGGGCGAGCTTCCGGGAGAGGGGGAGAGGGGGAGTGGGGGAGAGTGGGAGAAGTGTCATCATCCGGTCCCCCCCTTTCCCCCTCTCCCACGCTCCCCCTCTTCCGCGCGCTCGTGTCGAACATGTAACCCACCCGCGTGCCGTAATCGATCCACCGGTGTCGCGGCATGCCGATCCAGCAGTCGGTCATCCGCAGCGGCTCGAAGATCTCCCGGCGGTACATCCGGGCAGCGTCCTCGTAGCCAAGCTGCCGCTTGGCCATTTCCGCGAGGATGAACCAACTGCTGGAGGTGTGATATCCCGCAGTCTCGCCGGGGACCCACTCCTCCTCCATAGTCGACTCGCTGATCCGCCGGATCACACAATCCCAGGCCTCGCTGCTCCAGTTGCTGCCGACGTTCCGGAATCCCCCGCTGTGCGTCAGGAGATGGGCCACCGTCACTTCCTGCTTACCCCCGCCGGCGAACTCGGGGATCACCTCCGCCACCGGCTGCTGGACATCCAGCCGCCCGGCGTCCACAAGGCGCGCGATCAGGATGGCGGTAATCGGCTTGCCCATGCTCATCCACAGCATCAGTGTGTCTTCCGCCACTGCCACGCCCGGACGCGACTCCCCCACGGCCAACTCCTCGACCGGCTCCCCGCCGGCGGATACGTAAAGCTGCGCCCCCAGATGCAGCCCGCGCTCCACCCCCTCGCGGAGGATGGCGGCGGTCCTGGGCAGCGGATCGGGCATGAGGGGGAGGATAGGACCGGCGGCCGGATCTTCGGGCGCTTCTCGCCCCGCGTGGGCGGCGGTAGCCTGCGGGGGCATGCCCGCGAACTGGTCGGCATTCCAGGAGATGATGGACCGGCTTCAGGCGGCCCGTGCGGAGCTGGGCCTCGGGCCGCAGCAGGAGTGCTTCTACCGCGGCCATACCTGCGGCGGGCGGGCGCTTCAGCCGACGCTGCTGCGCGATGGGCGGGATGCGTGGCCGGCGGAGCGGCTTCAGAAGGTTGAGCGGAGCCTTTTCTATGAGTTCCGCGCCCGTGCCCGGGAGCTTCATGAGGTAGGCCTCAGCGGCTGGGACTACCTGGGCTACATGCGTCATCACGGCCTGCCCACGCGCCTTCTGGACTGGACCGAGAGCCTGTCGGCGGCGTTGTTCTTCGCCCTGGGCGGTGAAACCGGTGAGCCGTTCGAGGAGCCGTGCCTGTGGCTGCTGAACCCGTACCGTCTGAACCAGGGGGAGATCATGGCGCCCGAGGACCTGGGCTGGAACGAGCCGAAGCAGTTGTATTACGACTACCACGAGCTGCTGCTGGAGCCGCAGTACATGGACTGGGAGGGCCCGATCGCCATCTACCCGATGCAGCGCAGCCCCCGGATGGCGGCCCAGCGCGGCTGGTTCACCATCCACGGCCGCGACCCGCGCCCGCTGGACGAGATCGACCGCGTCCGCGCCGAGTGCCTCCGCTGCGTTCACCTCGGCGAAGCGGCGGAGGTGACGCGCGAGCTTTTACGGATGATGGGCATCGACAAGTACCTCCTCTTCCCTGACCTTGACAGCCTGGCGCAGACGCTGATGACGCGGTATGGCCTCTGATTCTCTCCCACCGCCTGCTCACGGCTTCAGCATTCCTCGATGGGGTATCGATGACCGGGGGTGATCTGCATCCAAAGAGCTTTGTCATGACGACCCCACAAGTGGTGCGCGGGGAGTCGATCCGGGTCATCCTGTACGACCCTGACACGGCCTGGGGCGACCCGGGTGAGCCGGGCCAGTTCTCCGGCTGGTCGTTCCTGCAGGCGATCGAGCTCCCCGAGAGTCCGGATCTCTATTTCTTTGACCAGGTGCAGCTCGATTCCCACGCCCGCGATGTCGTGGATCAGGCCGTCCCCGGGACCTATCTGCGCGACTCGCAGTCGACCATGTTCACGCGGGAGCAGGATCGAGGCGGCCCGGCACGCGGCTGCGGTGGGCCGTCGCCGGTTCACTAAGACGCGGGGGCCTTCGGGCGTCATAGGGGATGAAGGCGCTCGCATCCCCGCCATCGCGGCGGGGGCGGGCCCGCCGGGATTCTTCAGGAGATCGTCATGAACGCTGCATCACGCGCTGCGTCGCGGTGGGGTTTGTCATTACTGCTGACGGGAGCGCTGCTTGGCGGCGTCGCCACCAGGGCGAAGGCCTGGCAGGACCCGGATGCCCAGGCCGTCCAGGCGGCCAAAGCCGATCCGCTGCCGGCGCCGGATGCCGAGACGCTCGCCAAGGCCGTCGAGAGAGCCTTTGCGTATCTCGCCACGACCCAGCTCCCCGATGGCGGATGGGCCCAGGGGGATGTTTCGCCGAACATGGGTGATGGCATGCAGCACGAGAATCACCTGTTTTCCAAGAGCAACGTCGCTGACACGGCGGCGGTGGTGCTGGCGATGCTCAAGGCCGGCAACACGCCCTCGTCCGGCCCGCATTCTGAGCGCCTGGTCAAGGCGCTGGGGTACATCTGCGGCCAGGTGGAGGCCTCCGACGAGGAGTCCATGAGCGTGACGGACCACCAGGGCACCTGCGTCCAGCGGAAACTGGGGCAGTACGCCGACACCTTCTTCGCCGCCTATGCCCTGGCGGAGGCCAAGGGCGTCATGAACGGCGAACCGGCGGAGCTGGCGGAGCGCGTTTCGGCGGCCTTGGACAAGACGCTGGCGAAGATCCAGCGTCACCAGGGGGCCGACGGCGGATGGCGGCAGGAGGGATGGGCCACGATGC
>JBGTBZ010000118.1:0-3880 GCA_041749155.1 Phycisphaerae bacterium | reverse complement strand
CGGTGCTGGCGGGGGGCGAGATCGACCTGGAGCAGCTTCCGCCGGGCCCCGCCGGCGGATCGGCCGATGCGCCCGCGAGTGTGCGGAGCCTCGGCGAGGCGCTGCGCGAGCAGCGCGGCCTGTAAGCAACACCCTTTAGAGCACAACTATGAAGACTTCCACGATGCGCTTTGCGCTTGCGCTGGTCCTCTTGATTCTCCTGGCCACCCCAGCGCATGCCCAGGATCCGCCAACGCAGCCGGCGACGCAGGGAAGCGTTTTTGACCGCGAGATGACCGTTTCACCCGCTAAGGCGGAAGACGCCGATTCGACTCGCCGGGCCGGTTTCTTTGCCTTCAGCCAGGATGCCCTTGAGCTGCGTCACGAGAACGCGGCCACGTTGTATCTCCAGGGGTTCCCGATGCTCCAGCGGCGGTACGGCGACCAGCAGGAACTGCTGCAGAAGCTTGCGGATCAGGCGATTCATGAGATGGATCGTGCAGCAGCTCAGGAGCTGATGGGCAGCACCGGCGTTGAGATCACAGAGCCTTCGGTGCGACGCACATACGCTGACTGGGGGGCGCCGATCCGCGAACTTGGCATCGAAACGCTGCTCCCATACCTCAGCGACTGCCGGCTGCTTGCCCGCGTGCTTGTGCTCGAGGCGCGCCTGCTGGCCCTTGAGGGCAAGCACACCGAGTCCGCGCAGAGGCTTCAACGCGCCTTCGTGCTCGCACAGCACCTTGGCGAAGCCAACGACGCCGTGCTCGTCGATGGCCTGGTTGGGGTGGGCGTTGCGGCCATGGCTCTGGACGGGACGGCGCAGATTGCGCAGCTTCCAGACGCGCCCAACCGGTACTGGTCACTCACGACGCTGCCGAGACCGATGTTTGAACTCTCTCACTGGCTGCGTGCCGAGCGTCTCTGGGTCGCTGTGAGCCTGCCCACGATGCGCAATCCCGAGGCGATGACCGCCGATCGTTGGGAGCAGACTGTCCGCAAGCTCAACGAATATATCTCCCTTTCACCGGAGGACGATCGGGCCCGGGAAACGATGCAAAGGCTTTCCGATCCACAGGCGATGAAGCAAATCGCCACCCGCTACTACAAGGAGCAGGGAATGGCCGACCCGGAGATCGCGGCGATGGGGGACTACCCCTTGCTGGCACGATTCGTCATCGACGAATACTCCGAGAGCTTCAACGCCATGGCGAAGCTCGTGCACCTGCCCTTCCCCCAGGGAGATCCATTGATCGAGCAGTTGGAGCAAACGCTCATCGGCCGCGGGATCGGCGCAGGTTCGGTTCTCACCGACCTCATGCTGCCCTCGTTCCGCCGCGCCTACGCCTCACCCTACCGCCTGGAGCGCCAAATCGCCGCCCTGCGGATCGTGGAGGCCATCCGCGATCACGCCGCCCACAACAACGGTGCCCTGCCCGCCACGCTCGAGGAGGTACGCCTGCCGATTTCAGAAGACCCGATGACCGGCGAGCCCTTCGGCTACGAGGTTAACGGCAATTCCTTCACCATTACCGCCCGGCGCTACCAGGAAAATGACCCCAACAGCGGCTTTGTCTGGGGGGTGACGATGCGGAGGTAAGAGTGGGGGCACTTTTCAGTATTGCAGCGGCCTGCCCCGGGGGCAGGCCGCTTCTTTGCCTACCTCCGCCAGCCCCAATGCCGACGAGGTGATACTTTCTCACCGCCGGCGCATCCAAATCCTGCGGCGGCAAGCACTCCGAAAACCCCCGAGGAACCCGATTACATGCACATGCGAACAAGCCTGGTTGCCCTGGTCCTTGGCCTGCTGGCCTGCTGCCTGCCTGCCAGGGCGGATGTTCCCGAGGCGGTGCGGCGATACATCGACGAGTCCACGATCGCCGTTGGCCGGCTGGACCTGGGCCGCTTTGACCCCGACGCACTCACCGACTACGCGGCGTCGCTGATGGCGGACGTGCCGGAGGAGCAGCGGCAGGAGGTCGTGGCGCAGATGCGGCCTGGTCTGGAGCAGGTGCAGGCAACCCTCGGACCGGTGCGGGAGAGCGGCGTCAGCGAGGTGTGGCTGGTGCTCGGACCGTCCTCCATGCAGGGCGCACCCCCGCTGGTGGTGGTGCCGGTGGCCAATGCGGATCAGGAGAAGGCCGTCAGCGATCTTCTGGCGAGCTTCGACGAGGACTTCCAGGTCATCGAGGGGGCGGTCCTCATGGGCTCGACACGGGCCATCGAGGCGGCGCAGGCTACTCGACCCGTTGAGCGGCCTTCTTTTGACGAGGGCTTCGTCGCCGGCAACGCCGCCGTGCAGGTCATTTTCGAGCCGACGCCGATCCTGCGTATCGCTGGGCAGGCCGCCCTTCGGCAGCTTGGGCAAGAACAACAAGTGCCGCCGGAGGCGTCGGCGCTGGTCGACGCCCTGCAGACCATCAAGGTGTCGGTTGCGATTCCGCCGGAGCCTGAGGCACAGATTGCCTTTAGCTTCCCGGATGCGGCATCGGCCCAGCAGGCCGCAGAGCTGCTCAGGCAAGGGGTTCAGGCGGCCCAGGCGGACGGCGGCGGGCTGCCGCCGGACCTGACAAAGCAACTTGCAGGGGCCCTTGAGCCCAAGGTGGAGGGGCATACGGTCACCCTGACGCTGGATGACCGCGAGATCCGCCAGACCCTCGGCAAGCCGCTGGCAGCGGCGATGGTCGAGGGTCGTGAGCGAGCCTTACAAATCAAGTCTGCCTCAAACCTGCGAATGATCGGCCAGGCCGTCTTCCTGGCCCTGGCGGAAGATCCGCAGGCGAGCTACCCGGTCGATATGTCGGAGGTGGTGAAGATCGTGGGGACCATTGCCCCTGAAGGGAACCAGGACGCTACCGTCAGGGACCTGCTCACCAATCCCCGTACCGGGGCCAATCCCGGCTACGCCTATGCCCGTCCCGCGGCGCGACGGCAGGATGTGGAAGCGGCAAATCTCCACACCCTGGTAATGTTGTATGAGCGGCCTCCGGCCGATGCGGCTGGCGACTACAGCCTGAACATCCTCTTTGCCGACGGCCACATCGAGTTTCGGGGGCTTTCGGAACTGGAGGAGCTGGCTGGGCGGCAGGGCTTCGCCGTCCAGAGGCTTGATAAGTGACGCCATGCGATCTTTGGGGAAACTACCCTGCCGTGCCTCCGCTGCGGCGTGTAGGCTGCCTCCTCGAAACTACCTTTCAGTCATCGGTTGATACAGGGGTCGGGATCGCGCGTTCAAACTACCAGTCGTTCCGAGAGGTTCGCCATGCGAGTGCGTCTTCTGGTTCTTGGTGTCGCCGTCATGCTGCTGATTGCGGCCCGACCCGCCGCTGCCGATATCCCGGAGGTGGTGAAGCGGTATATCGATGACACGACGCTGATCGTGGGGCGGATGGACGTCACCGAACTGAGCGCGGATGCGATCGTGACTTTCGTCAACGACCTGATGCGCGAGGCGCCCGAGGCCGAGCGCGAGCGGCTGATGGGGCGGATGAGGGAGGGGTTCGCCTTTCTTGACGAGCAGTTAGCCCCGCTGCGCGAGCGCGGGGTGCTGACGAGCTGGTTTGTGATGGGCGCCGACTCCTTTATCCAGGGCGAGCCGGCACTGACCATCGTCCCCGTCGAGAACGACGAGCAGGCCCAGGCCGTTGTCGACCTGCTCCAGCGCGAGCGCGAGTCGCACCGCCGTGTGGATGGGGCAGTGCTCATCGGATCCCGCAACGGCCTGCGCGCCGCGCAGGGCGTCCAGCCGGTCGACCGCCCCGCCCTGGCCGCCCCCATCCGCGTCGGCCGCGGAGCGCCCGCCTTCCAACTGGCATTTGAGCCGACACCCTTTGTCCGTCTGGCGGCCCAGTTCGGGGCCCGCGAGCTGGCGGCGCAGGTGCCCCAATTCCCCGCCGCCGCC
>JBGTBZ010000117.1:0-2481 GCA_041749155.1 Phycisphaerae bacterium | reverse complement strand
CCACGGACGGGACCGGCGAGGCGGGCACCGACTCGGGCGCCGCCCCGGCGGGGACAGACACTTCGGCGACCGATAGCCCTGCCACCGAGCCTGATCCGGAAGCAGCGACGGGGACCCCGACAGGCGACGGGGAGTCGGCCGGTGGCGACCCGCCGCCGGAGTGAGAGGCTGCGGCTTGCCGGATTGGTGCGGATTCGTCATTCTGTCTGCCCATGATCTACTCCATGACCGGTTTCGGAGACGCCGCCGCCGAGCGGGAGGGCAGCCGGTACCTGGTCGAGATCAAGAGCCTGAACAACCGCTATTTCAAGCCGACGATCCGGCTGCCGGACTCGGTCAGCGCGCTGGAAGCGGAGATCGAGAGCATCCTGCGCAAGCGCGTGGGCCGCGGGAGCGTGGTTTACACGCTGAAGATGAAGGCGGCGGAGTCGGAAACGCCCGCCCGGCTCAACCGGGAGGTGCTGCACAGCTACGTGAGCCAGCTCGCCGACGCCGGGTTCGCGGTGACCGACCCGGACCGGCTGCTGTTCCTGCCGGGCGTGCTCAGCGGGCCGAACGACGCCGAGGCTGGGGGCGTGGAGCGGCATCGCTCGATCGTTTTGGAGCTGACGCAGCAGGCGGCGGACAAGCTGCTGGCGATGCGCCGCTTGGAGGGGGCATCGCTGCGGGAGGATCTGATGCTGCACACGCGGCGGATCGCCGAGCACCTGGACGGAGTGCGAAGCCGGGCGGGCGGGGTGGTGGAGCAGTACTACGACCGGCTGGTGGCGCGCGTGAACGAGCTGATGGCCAAGGCGGAGCTGAAGGTGGCCCAGCAGGACCTGCTGAAGGAAGTGGCGGTGTTCGCCGAGCGCAGCGACATTTCCGAGGAACTGCACCGGCTGGCGCACCACGTGCAGCAGTTCGAAGACTCGATCACGAGCGACGACGGGGAGCACGTCGGCCGGAAGCTGGACTTCATCGCCCAGGAGATGCTGCGCGAGGCGAACACGATCGGCTCGAAGGCCAACGACGCTGAAATCGCGGGGCACATCGTAGAGATCAAGGGGGCGATTGACCGGCTGAAGGAGCAGGTGCAGAACGTGGAATGAGCTCCGGCAGCGGTCCGAGCGCGCGGAAAGCTTGTTGCTCTGCGGGGAACCGCTCCTTGAACTTCACAAGGTAGTGCCGAGCGGCATGCTCGTTGGATTGCGCCAGCGTGCGGATGTGCCACAGCATCTCGTCGGCTCTCGGTTCAGCCGCATCACCCGGAGCATCCTTGAGCAGAGCTTCCAAGCGACGCTCAATGGCATCCCGTGCTGGATCGCCCAGTTCCCAAAGCGCGCCCGCGGCGGCTATCTGACGCCAGTCGCTGCCCGCAGACGGCTGGATCGCGCCACGCCGCCGCGCTGACACCCAAAACTCGGCAATCAGGCGATGGACATCGCCGGCCAGCCGCCACTGCTCGATGCGAGCCAGTGCCAAAGTGATCCTGCCGAGACCCGACAGCTGCGCCCCTTGTGCGGGATTCTCGAGCTCCTCCACCAGCCCATCGAGGCGGCCGATGTCGCGCGCCACGCTCACCGCAAGGGCGGGCAGCGCCGGGCTGGAGTAGTGAGAGCGTGCGAAGAACATTGGCCGGATGTGCTCGTCGAGTGCCGCCTCCGGCCGCCCCATCTCGATGTAAACCTGCGCGATCCGCACATCGCTGGCCGCCATCTGCTCCCGCATGCAGGTTCCACACCCACCACCAGGAGTAAACTGCCGGTAGTAGTGCAGCGCCGCCTCGAAGTCGCCCTGGGACCTGTAGTGGTCCCCCAGCCAACGGATCGCAATCTGCCGCGATCCGGCCATCTCCATGATGTTCCGGCTGATGTGGAGGTTCTGCGGGGCATCCGCCACTGCGCGCAGGTGCTCTACCATCGCGGCGTCGTCCTGCATCGAATGCGCGAGCCGCGCCAGATTCAGATGCGCGCTGATCTTCCACCGTTGCTCGAAAGCCCCGCGAATGACCTCCTCGAGCGCGGTCCGGGCCTCGGGCAGGCGGCCCGTCTCCTCGAGACCTCTGGCCCGCCCGAAGATCGCCTCTGCCTCAACATCCGCGGCGGTCGGCTTGACCTCATCCCACCTGTCCGAGTCCGCCTGCCGGGCCGCCGCGGGGGCGCAGATCGCCATCAGCAGCAGGCTCACAAAGATGGACCGAGGCAGCATGGTCAGGTCGTCCCTTCACCAATTTGACACGCGCGCCCGTCGCAGGTTGGTCAGGTGGCTTCGTGGTTCATCGGTTCTCCGCTAAGCTTCCCCAATGCCCGACCGCCACGGCCTGCTCATCGTCCTCGTCGGCCCCTCGGGCGTCGGCAAGAGCACGATCTCGCGCCGGCTGGCGGAGGAGATGGATGTCTCCTACATCGTCAGCGTCACGACGCGGGCGAAGCAGCCGGGGGAGGAGACCAAGGGGAAGGTTTATGAGCACATTGACAAGGCCGAGTTCTTCCGCCGGCT
>JBGTBZ010000116.1:0-4188 GCA_041749155.1 Phycisphaerae bacterium | reverse complement strand
GTGGTCGCGGTAGCTGTGCACCCACCCGGCGAGGCGGACGTCCCGTCCGACATCCTCCCGGCGCAGCTCGCCGCAGTTGTGCGAGCGCAAGGCGCCGGCGGCCGGGGATTTGGCTGAAACGGCGGGGGCGGTTTGCGTGCTCATGATGCTTCGGAGGCTGCCCGGGCGCGCTCGGTCAGCGGCCGGGAGGGTCTGGCTTGGCAAGTAAAAGGATAGACGCCGGCTGGGTGCCGCCCGTGACCAGGGCGGCTAGATATCAGCGTCGGCGACATTGATGCAGAGAACGGGCATCGGGCAGATGTATAGGGCGCGTCGCTGCGGGGTTCCACCCCTCCGCCTGCGGCTCGGAAGAGCCGCAGCTACCAGACGTGCCCGCGCTCATACACTGAATCACTCCACCCGCACCTCCCAAGCCTCCTTTGCCAGCCATTCCCGCAACACCCCCTCCGCCGGCTTGTTCTCGGGCGTGTACCCCCTGTCCTCCGGTCCGCCATCGCCGGGAGTCCATTCCCAGACGCTGAAGCCGCCCAGCCATGGCGTCCCGTGCCAGGTTTCGAAGAATCCCTGGTAGAGCCGCCGCTGAAGTTCCAGGTTGATCCGGACATCCTTCGTGTAGTCCCACGGCTCCTTCGCGGCGTTGTCCAGGCTGCACCAGCCGATCTCCAGGAAGAGCAGCGGCTTGCCCTTGCTCTGGACGAACGGGCGCAGCTCCGCCCGAATGTCCCGCCAGTTCTGTTTGATCGTCTCCACGCTCGTTTCGCTATCAGGGCCCAGCGTCCAGTAGCTGTTCATGCCGATCACGTCCAGCCGCTCCCAGAATGGAATGTTCTTATAGTGGTCCCAGTTGCTCGAATAGGTCAGCAGCCCCGAAAAGCGCCCGCGAACGAAGTCGATGGTCTTGTCCCATTCCTCCGCCTGTCGCTCCGTGCTCACCAGCTCGCTGCCGATGACGAAGATGTCCACGTTCGTGGACTCCGCGATCCACAGGAAGTGTCCCAGGACGTGGCGGTAGCTGTTGAACCACGAGGCCCAGCTTTCCGGCTTCAGCGTGCCGCGCCACTCGTCGCCCTTTGGGTCGTCCAGCAGCACGATCGGCATCAGGATCACCTTCAGCCCCTTGCCCTTAGCGTAGCGGATCACGTCCGAGAGCTGCTCGACGGACGGCGTCATCCGCATGTCGATGTAGATCTGGTTACTGGTGCCGTCCTCCTGCCTTACGTCCACCACAAGCTTCACCGCGTCCGCCCCGACCGCCGCCACCTCGTCGATGCTCTGCTTGTAGCGGTCCATCCAGTCCGTCCGCTGGAGCTGGATGCCGACGGCCCGGATGGGGAGCATACCCTGCCGCAACGGCTGCGTTGCGGCGGGTGCAGATGAGGTCTGGCCGGTCGCGTCGACCCTTTGCGTTTGCCCGCCCTGAAGGACGAGAAACCCGATGAGCACGTATGCAAGAACGGCGATCGACACAAGGAGGGGGCGCATGAAGTGGCCGGATATTACCCCGCCGGCCGGCTTCTATGATGCCGCGGAAATCACCGCAACACGCGCTTCGCGATCGCCGGGCGTACAAAAATGCGCACCACCCTTCACCGGGAATCAGGCGCGGAAAACCCGATTCTGAGGCCGCAGAGGGGCCTTGTGCAGCGCTGGTGCGCGCCTGTAGCGCCGCCGGCGCACCGCGGAGTTGGTGGTATGGCGCGGGTTACCACTGCCGGGCGACGACGTACTCGCAGGTGGCTTCCAGCGCTCGCCGGGCCTCGCTGGCGGGCAGCGATTCCAGGCACTGGGCCGCCTCCGCGCTCATGCGGCGGGCCTGGTCCTGTGCGTAGCGGATGCTCCCACCCGGAAGGACGAGGTTGCGGATCTTGTCCGCCTTGTCGAGATCCCCGCTGCGCAAAAGACTGCGGAGTAGCTCGCGGTGCCGCGCGGGAGCGGTGCGCAGGAAGTGAATAAGCGGCAGTGTCAGCTTCTGCTTCTCGACGTCCAGCCCCAGCGTCTTGCCAACCCGCGCAGTCTCCCCAACCAGGTCCAGCACGTCATCCTGCACCTGGAACGCCACCCCCACCAGCAGGCCAAACCGATGCATCGCCGCCGATGTCGCCTCGCTCGCACCGGACAGCGCCGCCCCGAGGAGGCTGCTGGCGGCGGTCAACTCGCCCGTCTTGCGGCTGATGATCTCGAAGTAGGTCTCCTCGTCGATCGCCAGGTTAGTGCGATTATCGATCTGGAGCAGCTCGCCCTCGCACAGGCGGTTGGTCGTTCGCCCGATCAACCGCGCCGCCCACTGCGGTTCAAGCGGAGGCTGAGCCGTCACGCTGCTGCACAGGTGGTAGCTGTGGCTGATCAGGTAGTCCCCCAGCAATACCGCGGCTTCGTTGCCCCGCAGGTGGTTGATTGTCGCCCCCTTGCGGCGAAGCTCCGCCTCGTCAAGCACGTCGTCGTGCACGAGCGTGCTCATATGGACCATCTCGACGACCGCCGCCAGCGTCCGCAGGTCGGCGGCGATCTCCTGGTCGGGTCGAACTGCCTTGGCGGTCAGCAGGAGGAGCATCGGCCGGAGCATTTTTCCCCGAAACCGGCTCACGTGGCCGACCAGGTTGTTGACACACGCCAGGTCGCTGGCCAGTTCGCGCTCAAAGATCGCCTCGACCGCCTCCAGCTCGGCCTCGAGCGGCCCGAGGATCTCCGCCAGTGGATCGGTGCCACTTGTGGACTTGGGACGGACGATCTGGTGCTGCTCGAAAGACATGAGGCGAGGCCGGGCGGCCGTTGGCGGGGGATATTAATGAGGTTCAGCGTTCGCCGCCGCATGTCCGACGTTTCGAAAACTCTGAAAGCTCCGGCGGCCTGCAGTGGCGTCGCCAACGAGCCGTTCGAGACGGCACGACGCCTCGATTGCGGCGCGGCCACCGGCTTTGCTAAAGTTGGGTCCATGAACCGCGGGTCGGACCTGGTTTATCTCGACAACAACGCCACCACCCGGCCCGCGCCGGAGGTGGTCGATGCGATGTGCCGCTATCTCCGCGATGAGTGGGGCAACCCCAGCAGTGTGCATTGCCTCGGGCAGGCGGCGCGGGCCGCCATCGACGAGGCCCGGGCCCTGGTCGCCCGGCTCGTGGGATGCCGCGACTTCGAGATTACCTTCACCGGCGGGGGGACCGAGGCGAGCAACTGCGCCGTGCGCGGCCTGTACCGGATTCGCCGCCCGCGGACCCGGGTCGTGACCAGCACTGTGGAGCATTCGGCGACGAAGGCGCTGTGTCGCGTGCTGGCGGAGGAGGGGGCGGAGATCGTGCATATCCCGGTGGATGAACTGGGCCGGCTGGACATGGATGAGCTGTCGGCAGCCATCGATGAGGAGACGGCGATGGTCTCGACGCTCTGGGCAAACAACGAGACAGGTGTGCTGTTCGACGTGCCCGCCATCGCAGAGATCTGTCGGCGGCACAAGGTGCCGTTTCACTGCGACACGACGCAGGCGATCGGCAAGGTACCGGCGGACTTTGCAGAGATGGGGATCGACTGCGCCACCCTGGCGGCCCACAAGTTTCACGGACCCAAGGGGGTAGGGGCCATGTTCGTTCGACGGGGTCTGCGGATTCCGTCGTACGTGGTCGGCGGACCGCAGGAGCGTGAGCGGCGTGGCGGGACGGAGAATGTGCCGGGCATCGTCGGCATGGGCGAGGCGGCGAGGCTTGCGCTGGAGCACCTACCAGAGATGCCGCGCATTGCGGCGCTTCGCGACGCTTTGGAGGGTCAAATCCTGGAGACGATCCCTGATACGCGCGTAAACGGCGACACGGAAACCCGGCTGCCGAATACGACCAACATCGGCTTTGCCCCGCTGGAGGCGGAAGCGATCCTTCTGATGCTCAGCGAGCGGAACATCTGCGCCAGCGCCGGCGCGGCCTGCAGCAGCGGAAGCTTGGAGGCCAGCCCGGTGCTCCGGGCGATGAAAGTACCCGAGACGTACGGCCATGGCAGCATCCGCTTCAGCCTGTCGCGGTACACGAGCCAGGAAGAGATCCATCGGGCCGCATCGGTGCTGCCGGAGGTGATCTCGCGGCTGCGCGCGATCACGCCCACGGTGCCGGCCTGAGCCCTGTTTCCGACCTGACGACCCGCGCTCTATCGTTTTCCTTTGCCCGCCTCCCCGCCATTTCTCGATCCGGCCTGGACGTCGGTGCT